>JACZVC010000014.1 GCA_022572885.1 Pseudomonadota bacterium
GCTCTTAGAGACCTGGGTCGACTGGAAGAGGCCATAACGCACTATGAACAAGCCATTGCCATCATGCCTAATTATGCTGAGGCACATAGCAGTCTGGGAAATGTCCTTCAGGAACTAGGCCGACCGAAAGAGGCCATCGCCCACCATAAACAGGCCATTGCCGTCAGACCTGACTACGCCGAGGCGCATAGCAATCTGGGCAATGCCCTCAAAGAACTAGGTCGACCGGAAGAGGCCATTGCACATTATGAACAAGCCCTTGCCATCCAGCCTGACTTTGCTATGGCACATTACAACCTGGGGATTTCCCTTGATGAATTGGGCCGACCGAAGGAAGCCATTAAGCGTTATGAACAGGCCCTCGCAATCAAACCTGACTATGCCGAGGCCCACAATAACGTAGGAAATGCCCTTGATGAACTGGGCCGCCAGGAAGAAGCGATTACGCATTATGAGCAGGCCCTTGCCATCAGGCCTGATTATGCTGAGGCGCATCGCAATTTAACCAAAATAAAACCAAAGCAAGAGCAGGTATCAACAATCGAAAAACTATTGAAAAGTCCTTCACTATCAGAAACAGACGCGATTCATTACCATTTTGCACTTGGGAATATTTATAACGATGTTAAGACGTTCAACAAAGCGTTCAAACACTACGACAAGGCCAACACTCTGAAACGCAGGGCAATAACATATGATTCACAAGAATATACTGCTTATGTAGACAGACTGATTGAAGCTTATTCAAGGGATTACTTTGAGAAAATAACGGCATGCGGGTCTGATTCAGAGTTGCCTGTATTTATTGTTGGAATGCCCCGTTCCGGGACGTCCTTGGTCGAGCAAATTATCTCAAGTCATCCCCTGGTGTATGGGGCTGGCGAACTCGCCTCATTTGGATGTTTTGAAGAGTCAATAGCCGAACAATTCAAATCTTCAGACACTTATCCGGAATGTATGGCTCTATGTAACGAGTCTATTACACTTGATTTTTCAAAAAAGTATCTGAAAGAATTGCGGAATCACTCGCTTGATGCGAAGCGTATTACTGACAAGATGCCTGTTAATTTTGCAAGAATTGGCCTGATTAAGACCCTTTTTCCAATTGCACGAACCATCCATTGCCAACGCAATGCCCTGGATACTTGTACGTCTAATTTCATGAATTATTTTGCCGTCGGTAATGAGTACTCTTTCGACCTGTCTGAATTGGGACATTATTATCTGGATTACGAAAGACTGATGGCGCACTGGAACAGTCTATTTCCGTCTGAAATATTGGGAGTGCAGTATGAAGAATTGGTTATGAATCAGGAAAAAGTCAGCCGACAACTCATCGAGTATATTGGATTGGAATGGGATGACCGTTGCCTGGATTTTCACAAAACCAGACGTGCGATTCAGACTGCCTCAGTGACGCAAGTTCGACAGAAAATGTATCAAGGCGGTTCGGATGAATGGCGGAAGTATGAAAAACATCTTGGATCAATGCTCGAAATATTGAGGGACTTCTGACCTTTTTCTGACAGAACACATTTCGGGCCACTTGCTTGGGCAATCAACTTGCGAACCACGATTTATGGCTGTAATTCCTCTCTTTTGGTATTTCGCACCAACGGCCACCAAAAACGCAAAAGCGGCAGTTCTATCCGTGTATAAGAACCAAAGAACTATGAAACTGAGCGAAAATGAATCGACAGACGCAGACTCCGACAAAGGTCCGCAGGGATTCGAACTCACGAAACCGGGCCGAAGTTCTTCACCCTGCGTGGTGTGCGCTTATCGAGCTCTGTGAGCGTTTGGGCTATGGCGAGATCGAGAAGTTAAAGATTCAGGACGGCTTACCCGTTTCAGCGGAGATGACGACACAGAAGATCAAGCTCATATAGCGATATATCAGCCCGGCTGACCGAACGATTGGAGGCCGCCTGCTCGGGATTCATCATCCCGAATCAGGCGGCCTTTGTCGTTGATGCCGGTCCATTGGAACCATTTCAAACAAGGAGTAAAGACGATGATCCACACAGATACGAAAATATTGAGCCTGGCTGCAGCGTTGTTGCTGTGTTTTGGCACCTACGCCCTGGCCGCTCCGCCGGAGGGTAAGGGCAAGCCTCCCAAGGGCAACCAGCCGGTTGATGCCACCGCGGTCTTTACAAGAGACATCATTTCTTCTGGACTTAAGGACGGGAGGTTGCAGGGAGAGCTTGTCAACAACGGCGGCTTCGACACGATGAATGGGCAATTGGTTATGGGTGAGACCATTACCGTTGGCGGCGATGCCGGTGCAGGATTGGCAGAACTTGATGATCCAGATTTCTCGATCCTGCCAACTGGAGCCACCGTCATGTGCAACGGAAATTGCTCCGTTTTATTTGCGGTCCTCTTAGATGATGAGAACAGCGGCGTGACCTGGACAATCCGTCTCGATCGCGACAAGGAGCCCCCGAATCGGGTCCAGTTCAAAATGAGATGGCTCAACGCTGCAGGACTCGAACACCATCTGCGGATCGGCTGGGTAGTCCAGGCCTACGAAGATGAAATATACCCGCTGCCCGACAGTGAATACGGAAAGGTTGCCGATGGCGATACTTCGCTGGAATCCGCGACGGTTACGTTCGACGCGGATTTCTTCAGGATCGATGGGGACGTTGTTGTAGTACTCAGCAGCAAAGGGAAGAAGACGAAGACGAAGACCGAGCAAGAGGTCTTCTCGCAATACGGCGAACAATTCATCCAGCCGCCCGACGACGACCCTGAAGTTGGACCGACCTCACGTTGGTGTGGGATGGGCGGTACGGCGACCGATCCTACCTGCCGAGAATCGACCACGATTAGGACAGACTTGGGTACTTCTACTTCCTGACCGATGGTTGCGCCAGCCGACGAAAGAAAACCGGACAACGCATACCGGTCTTGCTGCGCGCGCGCGCCCGGTGGTCTTAAGGTCCTTCGGGGAGTCTTCTGTGGCTTCTCGGAGGACGTGAGGACCCGTGGCTTTCCGTCCCTGTTTGTCGGCAGGTTTGGCTTTTTCATTTTTTCAGCTGTCGCTCTGAAGTAATGCAAATCACGCAGCGATTTTTCAGGGTGCCTTTCCTAAAGCGCGATTGAAATCATCCTCGGAAACCTGACGAAACGAATATTTGTAACCAAAGTATACGGCCATCCCGTAAAACAGTACGTCTATAATCTCGAACGTCGATGCCAGCAACTCGTAAGTGATTGCAAAATCCAGTTGCACCAGTATGTCCATGAACGACATTCCTTCGCTAACGGAAATGAAATAGGCCATCGTCAGAACGTTGCCGACGACGCAACCGACCAGCGAGAGTACTGCGCCGGCAATGCCAAAAGTCTGGTCGATGCCTTTGCCGGCGAAGCGCACCGAGAATCCGACCAATACGCCGATACCCACGGCCAGCCAGCCGATTTGATACTCCGTCACGATCGTAACGACGGCCCAGATACCGGCGCCGAGCAGTGCCGCCGCGAGGCCAGCCAGCGCGCCGGCGACTATGTTTTGCTCCGACCGCAAGGAATCCATGGCCATCTGCATTTGCTGATCGGACAGCGCCGGCTCCTCAGTTGCTTGCGTATCCGGTTTGATTTCTTCGTTCATGGGATTTTCTCCTCGATCAATAACAAAGACGCGAGCCATCGTCCTGATCTTCGCAACCGACCGTAACACCCTGATCCCGGAGGCAATTCATATATTCTTCTGAGCGATAGCAAGAGCACTCCGCCGCGCAAATGTCGATTGCTTTTTGCTCGTCGGCCGTAGGCGTCCGGCATGAATTCAAATATAGAGCTCCATCCATATCACAGCAATTATTGGTCGACCTGCAGGAGTAGTGCCCGGCTGGAAACCGATAATGGCCTTCCAGGACAAATGCCAGGTCACCGGAGGCGATGGACGCGTAATGCGACCGCCACTCGAGCTCGTTACCCCCGGCGACCCTGTACGGGCTCATGCGATCCGTCTGGCTCATTACTGCAATCATGTAAAGAAAGCGTTTTTCACACGCCAGTTGGAGTTCGTTTCGACTGGCGTCATCAATGACTTCGTTCACCGCGACAGCGCATATGGCTTCCAACGTCCGACGATTGCCTGCGCGACTTTCATAAATCGCGGCTTGCACATGCCGGTTGACCGCCTTGAGGCCACCGGAGAAAACAGAACCAAATTCGCGTGATCGCTCGGCGACAAAATCGAACAGCGCCTTGTTGGTCAAGTCTTGATCAGATTCAGCCAGACAGATGCCCGTCGCAAGCAAGAGCATTGCCAGCACGAAGTGGATTAGAGCCTTAACTTTATTGCCCGTGGCTGCCTCCTGCAATCCGCACTTGTCTGGTATTTCTAATCTGACTACATGTTCCCGATCAACGCATCGCCGAACTCGCTGCACTTGAGCAAGGTCGCGCCTTTCATCTGTCGTTCGAAGTCGTAGGTTACGGTCTTGTTGGCAATGGTCTGGTCCATCGCAGCGAGGATCTTGTCCGCCGCTTCGTTCCAGTCCATGTAGCGCAGCATCAGTTCGCCGGAGAGTATCACCGAGCCGGGATTGACCTTGTCCTGGCCGGCGTATTTGGGCGCGGTGCCGTGGGTGGCCTCGAAAATAGCGATACCATTGTTGTAGTTGATGTTGCCGCCCGGGGCTATGCCGATGCCGCCGATCTGGGCAGCCAGCGCATCGGAGAGATAATCGCCGTTCAGATTCAATGTCGCGATCACATCGAACTCGTTGGGCCGGGTCAGTATTTGTTGCAGCATGATATCGGCGATCGTGTCCTTGATCAGGATCTTGCCTGTGGCCAGCGCCGCTTTTTGTTCGGCATTCGCCTCGTCTTCGCCTTTTTCCGCCTTGGTCCGTTGCCATTGCTCCCAGGTATAGACGAATTCACCGAATTCTTTTTCGGCCAGCGCGTAACCCCAGTTACGGAACGCGCCTTCGGTGTATTTCATGATGTTGCCTTTGTGCACGAAAGTAACGCTTTTGCGTTTTTGTGCGATGGCGTATTGCAAAGCCGAGCGCACCAGCCTTTCGGTGCCTTGGCGTGAAACGGGCTTGATGCCGATGCCGGAGGTCTGCGGGAAACGGATTTTCTTGAAGCGCTCCGGAAAAGCCTCCATGAAAATCTCCATGAAGCGCTGGACGTCTTCGGTGCCTTCCTCGAACTCGATGCCGGCGTAAATGTCCTCGGTATTCTCCCGGAAAATAACCATGTCCACGGCGCCGGGGTTTTTGACCGGCGAGGGCACGTCTTTGAACCAGCGCACCGGTCGCAGGCAAACATACAGATCGAGCATCTGGCGCAGAGCGACATTGAGCGATCGGATACCGCCGCCGATCGGTGTAGTCAGCGGGCCCTTGATCGAGACCAGGTAGTCACGGCAGGCCTGCACGGTTTCATCGGGCAGCCAGCTCGCGAACCGGTCGTAAGCTTTTTGGCCGGCAAAGATCTCCAGCCAGTGAATTTTCCGCTTGCCGCCATAGGCTTTTTCCACGGCTGCGTCGAGCACGCGCACCGCGGCGCGCCAGATATCCGGACCGATGCCATCGCCTTCGATAAAGGGGATGACTGGGTTGCTTGGTACGCTAAGTTCGCCGTTTTCAACAGTAATTTTTGCGCCGCCGCTCGGGGCTTCGTATTTCGGATTGTTCATCTTGAGTCAGTGCCTTTTTTTGCTGTAACTGAAAGATTTGATGGGCCCATTTTATGGTTGTGCGTAACGTATTTCCACAAACAGGCTGCGTGCACGCCCCGGTGTGTAGCGGAAGCGGCCAAAGGCGAAATCGGCGCGCTCGGCATAACGGATGTCGGCCAGGTTATTGAGCCTGAGCGTCGCTGACCAGCTCGGGCTCAAGCGCTTGTCCAGCCTGAGATTCAGCAGATCGTGGCCAGCGTAATTATTGGCCTGCTCGGGGTCGATGTAATAGCGCCCGATATGCACCCATTCGAGCTCGCCGGTGTAGCTGCCCTCAGCCCACCGCAATCTTACGCTGCCCAGACGTCGCGGGGCGCTATCCACTTCATCGCCTGAGCTGATGGTGTTGCCGCCGGCAACCTGCTGGCTGAAATCATAGCGGTGCAGGGCGTAACTGGCGGCGGCCTGCAACGACCAGGCGCCGTTGATCCTCCAGTGCACGCTGGTTTCCAAACCGATGTGCCGGGTCTTGCCATTGTCGACGTTGAAGCCATTCGCGTCGCGCAAGATCAGGTTGCGCTTTTTCATCGCGTAAATGGCGACGTCGTATTCGAGTGTGCCGCCGATACTTTTCAGGCCGAGTTCCAGGCTGTCCAGGATCACCGAATCGAGGTCGGCGATCTGCTGCTGGCTTTGCAGGCGATACAACTCGGTGCTTTGCGGCGGGCGGAATCCGCGGCTTAGCGAAGCATAGAGGGTGCGTTGCCGGTCAAGGTGATACAACGCGCCGAGCTTGGGCGCGAGTTCGAAAAATCCGTCCTTCCGGTCGGCCGGGCGGGTGTGCAGGCAGCCGCCAAAACCACAAGGCGTGCCATCGTCGCGGTCGTTGCCGTCTGCCATGCGATTGTCGTAATCGTAACGTAAATATTCAGCGCGCAGCCCGGCGTTGAATTCCCAGCGACCGGTTTCGCGTTGCATCTGAATATACGGCGCGGCCATGTAGGCGTTGACCGTGTAATCGTAGTGTTTGCCGGCCGGGCGTGTTTCGATCAGGAAAGCCGAGCCATTGGCGATGGTATCGGCCTGAGTTTCCTTGAGAAAACCATGCGTGTATTCGAGATCGAGGCCGTATATCAAGGCGCCCGATGGCCGGGCTGCATGGCGGCTGAATAACAAGCCGATGCTGTTTTGGCCGTTGTCCTCGTCGGGTTCCCCTGGCAGGAAGTGCTGGCGGAACCGGGTGCTGGAATGGCGGGCATAAAGCCTGAGATCCTGTTTTTGCTCCGCGTCGTTATCCCATGACCAGTGCGTAAGCAGGCGCAACGCGCGGTTATCGCGATAGGCGCCGGCTGCATCATTGCCTGCGCTCAGGGTCTCGTCCTTGTACGCGTCCTGACCGAAAACGAAGCCGGCGGTCTGCTGATTGAGATAAGTCGCGGCGAGACTGGCACGGAAAAGGCTGTCGTCCAGTTCGTGCTGGTAAAAAAGATTCAGTTTGCCCTGATCATATCCTGAGTCGGCGCGTGCGCCGCCATCGTGTGTGCCGTTGGCGAGCAGGCGCCAGTCGCTGGATCGCCCACCGCTATCGAGTTTGACGCGGTAATAATTGTCGGGGCCTGCTTCGAAAGAGGTCGACGGTCCCGATGGGCTGCCGGCTGGGGTCAGAAAATTCAGCAAGCCGTGCAAGGCATTGGCGCCATACAGCGCGCTGCCGGGTCCACGGATCACTTCGACGGCCTGCATTTGTTCGCTGTTGATCTCCATGAGCTGGTTGACGTTGCAGAAACCGGCCGGGCGTATGGCTACGCCGTCTTCGAGAAATAAAAATGCGCCGCAAGAACCGGGGCCGGTGAAAACAGGCGAGCGAATCGCGCTCAAGTGCTCCTGGCCGCTGCCGGTGGTAACCCAGGCGCCGGGTGCCTGCACCAGCAGGTCGGCGACATGCGTATGGGCGAGTATTTGAATCGAATCCCGGTCGATTACCGTGGCATTGCCGGCGAGCTTGAGTGGGTCTTGCGAGCCGCGTATCGCGGTGACGACGACTTCATCGATGGCTGCCGATCGTGGTGGTTTGGTCGCGGCCGCTATTGATGGCGCTGCCAGCACCAAGACAAATAGCACACTAGGGAGAACGCGCCCCCCTTTTTTCGAGCCGTCAGCGACTCTGAATTCGTTCGATCCGGTCACGGACTTCATCCGGGAGGGGTGCTTTGCAATTGTTGTTGTAATCGAAACACACTATCGTTCCGCTGCCTTCGGCGGCGATCTTCCCGGTTGCGTGACTGGCTATGGCATACAGCATTTTGAAGCGGTCTTCTTTCAGCTCGGCAACGCTGGCGCCGATCGAGACCGTGTCGGGGTAGCTCAACGGGAGTTTGAACCGGCACTCGGTATGCGACAGGATTGGGCCGATGCCTGTTTTGCTCATATATTCCAGCAAACCGGTCTGCTCAACATAGGCAAGGCGCGCAGACTCGAAATAGCGAAAATAGATGATGTTGTTGACATGGTTGAAAGCATCCATCTCGCCCCAGACGACGGGCAATTCGATGACCACCGGGTAGTCATCGAGGACTTTCAATTGCCGCGTTCCTTGACCACCAGTTGCGGCCCACCGGGCGGTCCGAAAGTATGTTTGGCAAACACGCCATAAACGTGGCCGCAGTCGGCGCACTGGGCGACAAAGAACCACGGCTGGCCTTTCTTTGCGGTTTCGGAACTGGCTCGCGAGACGATCTTGTCCATGCCGCGGACTTCACAGGAGGGGCAGCTGGGATCAGCGATGCTGTCGGATTGTCCTTCAGTCATATTCGGTTGGTTCTGGCTTATCGGGCCTGAAGGCGCTCCTGCGTGAAAATTAGCGTCATTTTTAGCCGGACTTGTCCACTTTGTCGTAGACCAGCGACGGGCGGTCTCCGCGACGTGAATACCGGTGCGTGCTGCGCATATCCTCGAAAGCGGCATCGCGTTGCTCGGCGCTAGGGTACCAGAGAAATTTCTCCCAGCCCTCATCTACCAGGTTACGAAAGGGATCTTCCCGGTTTAACGTCACCTTGATGCCGAATGGCCGCGGCAGCCCGCGTTGCTCGGCGAGATTGTGTTCGTCGGAAATTTCCATGCGGTTCCTGTTGCAGTTGTTGTTAAAAGAACGCTCCGGCAGCAATATTATTGCACAGTCTCAAACCGGCGAAGTCATTTTTTTCGGGCAAAGAAATACCGGTCTGGCAGCACCAGTCGCAAAAGAGGTCTGTCCCATTTTCAATGGAATCGACGGTCGTTGGCGCCTTCGCGATCCTGCCAGCGCAGGATTTTTCGCGTGACGAACAGGTACAGGCGTTTGCCGGTGGCGGCCCAGGCGCGGGCGGGCCAGGCCGGCGTATCGAGGATCGCAATTTGCCGCCGGGTCAGTTTTTCCGGGATGTAATTGCGTTTGTGTTTGAGCAGGTGGCGCAGGTCTTCCCGCGCCAGCATCCGGAAAACCGCGCCGCGCTTTGCCGGGCACCAGGCGAGCTGGAAATCCACCAGTGCCGGCGAGCCGTCGGGTGTGACCAGCCAGTTGGCCTCCTTGGCAAGGTCATTGTGGGTGATCCCCGCCCGGTGCAGGCGTCTCAACAGCGTCAGTGCCTGGCGGTAGTAGCCCGGGTCGAGAGGCTTTGCCTGTTGCATCGGCTGGCCTTCTATCCAGCCGCGCTCAAGCGTAGCCCCGTCCCAGCCGAGCAGCGCGGGCAGCCCGGCCATCCCGTCCGCATGCAGCAAAGCGCGGGCTTCGCGGCGCGCGAGCCAGCGCGCGATGGGGCGAGCCCACACCCGGGCAGCCGTGGTGTCGCGCCTTGTCCATTGCTCGCCGTTTTGCTCGACTCTCGTGATTCGGCCAAACAGATCGGATTTGAGCTCGGTTTCAGCGCTCTTGTGACTATTGTTCAATATTGTAAGCCTTTGTTTATTGGAACAAGATTAGTCCCGGCGCGGCCGGTTGACCAGCGCATGCTGGTACAAGTGTCCGGGTTTAGCCAGAATGTGACGGACCATGAGCGGAACCCATCGTAAATTGGCTGCCGGCGACGGTAGATCTGCGACCGGCAGTTTTTATGTCGTGGGTGGCCCGGTGCAGTCGGACCGGTCTTGCTACATACTGCGCATGGCTGACGAAAAGCTGTTCGACAGTCTGCGTGAAAACGACTACTGCTATGTCCTGGGTCCGCGGCAAACGGGCAAGTCCAGCCTGATGGCGGCCACTGCCCGTCGTCTCAGCGATAAAGACGAACTGGTTGCCGTCGTCGATCTGACCCAGGTGATTTCCCGACAGGCAGGCACCGACCCATCCCGCTGGTTCTACGGCGTCGCCTACCGAATCGTTCGCGATCTCAGGCTTCATGTCGACTTGCAATCGTGGTGGCAGGAACGCGGTGCGCTGACCATGCAGCATCGCCTGTTCGATTTTTTCTGGGAGATCGTGCTGGCGAACACGAACCGCCCGGTCACCGTGTTTTTCGATGAAATAGAAGACACGCTGGGTCTGCCCTTTGCGGAGGAGTTTTTCTCCGGCCTGAGGGCCTGCCATAACTCACGGGCGGCCGAGCCCGATTTCGAGCGCCTGCGGTTTGTCGTTATTGGTGTCGCGACACCGATGCAGCTATGCCCGAACCAGGCACATGCGCCGTTTCCGATCAGCCGGCAGATTGATCTCAACGATTTCACGATGACCGAGGCCTGTGGCCTGCTGCCAGGATTGGATCTCGATGCGCAACGGGCGGCCCGGGCGCTTGAACGGATCAGATACTGGACCGGTGGGCATCCCTACCTGACCCAGAAAATTTGTCGTGCGGTATCCAGGCGCAAAGCGGGAGCAGACATCGGCGATACCGTCGATGAGATAGTCAACGAGCAATTCCTGGCGAGAAACCGCGCGCGCGAGGAACCGAATCTCGCAATGGTCAGGCGGCGATTATCAGCACGGCGCAAGGACGCAGTGGCGCTGAAATTGTATGGAAAACTGTGCAAGGGGACGGCGATCGCCCATGATCCGCGCTCGCGAATACACCAGACACTCTGCCTTGCTGGCCTGGTGCGGGCCAATAAACAACACCAGCTGGTGGTCAGAAACCGCATCTACAAACAGGTGTTTACGCCGCGCTGGGTCAACCAGCAGTTGCCGTTCGACTGGCAGGGCCTGGGCAAGGCGGCGGTGGTCGGTCTGTTATTGCTGGGCGTACCTCTTTGGTACACGCAGATCCTGCCGCGCCCCTATATCGAAACGCTGGGCGCCGCGACCGAGGATTACCAGCTAGCGATGGCGGCATATAACGATTTGCGCTCGATACCAGGTTATGGCGATACCGCGGACCGCCTCTTGTCCGGTGTATTGATGAGGCGGAGTCTGCGTGCCATGAGCTTGCCGCAGGCGCTGGAAGCAGACCAGGGTTTACGCACGATGCCGGATAACAGTGCATTGGCCGATCAGTTGCTCGCTGGATTCTGGGACCGCCAGGCGCAGCAGGCAGAGAAGGCCGAGCAGCGCGACGAGGCCTTGTTGTTCCGCCTCTACAGCCTGATCGACGACCGGCCCTACCGCAGGCGGCAGATCGCGGAACTGATCGGCAACGATTACCCGGTCCTGGCTGCGACCATCCGTCCGGTGGGCGCCTTGCAACGGGCGATCATCAGCGCTGATGGCGAGCGGGTGACGACGCTGGCTGCCGGTGGTTCGTTGCAGGTTTGGGATGGTCGCGACGGCACGCCGATGAACCCGGTGACAACAGTCCTTGCGGCCGAGGAATACGTGGGTCTGGACCGCGAGATACTGGTGGCCCTGGAGGGCCGCATTCGTGGCGTGAGCCTGGAATTGCAGATTGACCACCCGGACCCGACCGCGCTCATGGTTCGTGTTACTTCACCGCAGGGTACATCGGTGATCCTGAATCCATCCGCGGCGAAGACCACGAATGACGGCTTGCTTTTTGATGCCAGCAGTCACCGCGCGCTGGCGAGCTTGAATCGCGAAGAGATGCGCGGAGACTGGCAGCTGCATATCGAGGATCACCAGAAGCAGGTGCAGGGTAAGCTCATCGGCTGGCGGTTACGCTTTGCCGGCTTCGGTCAGCAAGCGCAACAGGAAATGCTGGACACACCAGTCAATTTGCCGCAGCCGCGCAGCACCGAAAGAACCCGCATCGTGTTAAGCGCCAGCGGGCGTTATGCGGCGGCCTACAGTGATAGCGAGACGCTGGGCGGCCTGGTCAACATCTGGGATCTCCATGATGGCGTGCAACTATCCCGGCCGGTGCGTGTCGCCGGCCTGGCTCCGTTTGCGTTTGCCGATGGCGACCGGCTTTTGCTGGCGCTGGATGCAGCCGGCGGGAATCTGCTCGCCTGGGATATTCAGGACGGTTCCGTGCAGATGACCATCGAAGCGCTGGAACATTTCGCGGCGGCGCCGGTACTGGATCCAAGCACCAATTTGATGATGGTCGAGGACCGGGATGAGCAGGGGCTGCCTCTGCTGCGGGTCTTTGCGATGGACCAGCGCAGTGAACTGGCCCGAATCCCGTTTGCGCAGAAACCAAGGGCGCTGGCGATAGACCCAAGGCAGGGCCGCTGGCTGGCCTCATCCACCGGCAATCGTGCCGTGGAAGTCTGGGATCTGGCAGCCGAGGAACTGGTGGCTGAATACCTGCTGGATTTTCCGGTCGATCGCCTGTCGGTTGACTTACGCGGCCGCTGGCTGGCCGCCATTGGGGCGGACGGCTCAGTCGATATTCGCGCCATTGACGGCGGCAACGGACGGTCGTTGAGAATCGTTATCGGCGAGCCCGCGGCGCTGATTTTTCACCCGGCGGAGGACGCGGTCCTGATCCTGCGCCAAGGTGCCTGGCAGCTACTGGGGCTGCCCGCGGGAGAAGCCTTGTCGCCACCTCTGCGCCATGCCGGCGGCGGCGCCAGCCTGGCCGCGGTGACCACCGACGGCAAACTGATGACCGGTAGCGAGGGGCATGCCCTGCGGCTGTGGGATATTCCCAAGACCGGTTCGCGGTCGGGCAGGGATTCGCGCCATGGCAGTGGCGACGAGTTGACCGCGGTCAAGATAAGCCCGGATGGGCAAAGGGTGGCTGCCGGCTTACCCGATGGCGGCATTCGAATCTGGCAGCGGATCGATGATGAGGTGCGTTCGCAACACCTGCCCGCCGACAGCGCGTTTTCCGCCGCCGTAAGCGCGCTGGCTTTTGACCCTGCCTCGAACCTGGTGGCTGTGGCCGACCGGGCGGGTGCGATCCGCCTGCTGGATCCTGCTGGCGGGGGCAGCCGTCTGCTCGGCAGTCAGGCTGGGGTCGTCGATCATTTGTTGTTCAGTCCGGATGGCTCCCGCCTGGCGGCCGCCGGCGAGTTGGGAGCCCGCCTGTGGTTTGTTGACAGGATCGGCGAATCGGTCCCGATGGGCAGCGAGGACCCGGTTTCTAACCTGGTTTTCAGCGCGGATGGCAGCCTGCTGGCGATCAGCCCGGAGCTCGGCGAGTTGTCGGTCTGGCATGCCGCATCGGGTGACTCGGCGGGGAGCGTCCGGCCGCAGGGCCAGGTTAGCGCGGCGGTATTCAGTCCGGATCAGGCGGTTTTGGCCACCGGCACCAGGGACGGTACGTTGCAGTTCTGGAGTCTCGCAGATGGCTCGGTGGTCTGGCCAGCCGTACAACTGGGGGGCCCGGTCAGGGAGATGGCCTACACCGGCACAGGCAGGTCGCTGGTTGCGATCAGCGATGGTTGGGCGCATTTGCTGTCGCTGCCTCTTACCGGACCGAGGGTTGTGCAAAGCCGCTTTTTGCCCGAACGCATTCCGCATGGCGGCTTTTTCCTGTCGGCTGACGAGCCGCTCGGTCTGCAATACCTGGACTGGGTCGATGGCGGCGCACACCGGATCCGGACCCTGGAAATGGACAGTGCGGAACTGGGAGGCTGGTCTGGCGATAGTGGTGATTTGACCGCGCGCTGGCAGGATCTGCTCAACCTTGCTATAGACGCGGACGGGCAGATTCGGGCCGGCGACTCGGTTTTCGATCTCGACGGTAGTCTGGATAAACAACAGGAGGCATCGCCGTAGCAGTCGATCCAGCGGCTGCAAGTCTTGGCTGTGGCTCGGTTATTGTTTGCGCATCAGCTTATCGACGGTATTCACCAGTTTTCGGTCCACCCAGGGTATTTCGACAAAATCGGCGGCGCCCTGGCGTATGGCTCGAACCGCTACCGATACGTTGCTTTTCCGGCTCAGCCATGTCCTCCGGCACCCGGGGTTTATCGGTCGTAACCGCCCCTTAAGGGGGCCCCCAGCCATAATTATTGACCCGGGGATGTCCTATACTGATAAGGAAGTTCAAGGAGCGGCAAAAATTATGCCTGCGATGCTGGCTCCTGGGCAATTTTGCGTATAGAGCCGCAGCGCAACGAGATACATCATGAAAGCGGGCAGCGGGAGCATGCTGATGGCCGACACAGACACTGTCAGGGATTCGCTGATCGAAAAACGTGGGGAACTGGTTGACCGTTTGGGCAGGATCACCAGCGATGTTCGCCACGAAAATCAACCGGTCGAATCGGATTTTGCCGAACTGGCTGTACAGCGGGAAAATGACCAGGTCATTGATGCGCTGGGCGAGGCAACCCGCCAGGAGCTGACCCAGGTTAACCGGGCGTTGGCGAGCATCGAGAACGGAGAGTACGGGTCTTGCAGCGATTGTGGCGCGGAGATTCATGTCGAACGGCTAAAGGTATTGCCGTACAGCACCAAATGCCTGCAATGCGCAAGCCGCAGCGAATAATGTCCCGAAAAAAACGACATTTGTTAATGATCAGCCCGGCAGAGTAGAATTCGGCAATGCATAGTCACGGGCCGAACAAATGATCAGACTGTCGCTGGTTTTATTGCCTGCGCTCATTTTCATGGGCTGCGCCGAACCTGAAAAGCCACCCGCATCGATTGCGACGCTGATCGAAGACCCGGCTTTGCTCGACACGGTGCTGGCACGGTGTACGGTAGGGGACGAGGAATTTCGTGCCAGCCGGGAATGCAAAAACGCGCGTCGCGCGGTCGATGCTGTTGCTGCCGCGGAGACCGAGGAACAGAAAACGGTCGACCTGGAAGCCCAGTCCGAACGCAAGCGTGCCGCATTACGCCGCGAGCGGGAGCGCGTGGACCAGCAAAGAGAGATTAGCGAGGAGCGAGCCGAGATCGAAGCGGCAGCAAAAGAAGCTGAAGAGCTGACTGGCTCTGCCGATTATGCTGACCAGCTGATTGGAGAAGAGGCGGTCTTGCCGCCGACCACCCCGATCGGTGCCGTGATCGACCCGGAAATAATCGAGGACGCTCCGCTGCCGGGGCTGGGTGAGTCTGAGATTTGCACAATCGACCCGGCGGCCTTGTCCGCTGCTGATCTTGAAACGTTGCTGATTGCGTTGCAGGAGGAATGGCAGTTTCGCCAGTCGCGCGTTGGGCCTGCCGGAGCCGCGGGCGGCCCACAAGAAGACAAACCGGCAGAAGTGTCATCCGGTGGTGACGGCGGCTAGACCGCGGCCTGGTTATTCGTCTGGGTCGGGGTCGGCTTCCGGTATCGGTTCGGGCGTATAGACCGGGAAGGTCTTGACGCCGCTGCTGCTCTCGCCGTCGTCGATGCCCGGCTCGCCATACTGGATAGCGCTGCCGGGGGCCGGCGCATATTCTGCCAGCGTCGCCATGAACTCGCGGGCTGGCTGCGGCGGCCTGATGTCGCCATAGATGATCTCGCCGGCATCAACGGAGTCGCGATGGTAAAACCTGGCGTTTGCCTTGTCGTCTATGGAAATCACCGAGCCCGCCAATGCCACGCCAACAAATAACCCGCGGCTTCTGGAGTATGAATAAACCTCTGCATCGAACTTGATATCGGTTGCGGCGCTGCCGGAGCGGCCGACCGGTCCCGCAGCCACCGATGCATCGGCACCGAGGGTCAGTTTGCCACCGGTGATCCCGTCCACGCCCTTCTTGTTCTTGAAAACCAGGATCAGATCGGTCTCGGAAATGCCAATCTGTAATCCCCAGCTACCGCCTGTCAGCTTGATAAAGATTGGATTGCTCCAGCTGTTGTCCGCTCTGCGCACGCTGATGGCGCCCTTGCCAAAGCGGCCGCCAAAACCCAGCCCCGCCCGTATGACCCCTGGTATGACAGCAACTGCGTAGGCCTTTGCCAGCAAGGACTCCGGGATACTCGTCTCTCTGATGCGCATGATTTGATCGAGGGTCACGACCGCATCGTTGATACGTTTTTCTTCCTTGCTTTGCGCCTGCACCAGCAACGGTGCGAGACACAGAACCACAAGGCCCGCAAGCAGACTGAATCTTCTGGGCATGGCCATCTTTATCTCTCCGCGTTTCTGGGTGTGAACCCAAATCCCGTGCAAGGTTCCCGTCGAGGCCGGCATGGCCAGCTTACTTGAATGGTGGCGGGAATATCCAGCGCCCACGGGTCCGGCTACACTGTGCAAGCTGCCTGTGGTTTTTGTAGCGGAGATCGTATGGAAGGAGCAGTGGTTTTGCGCCGGTTTATGATGTTTGCAGGCTGCCTGCTGTCATCCGCTGTCGCTACAGCCGAGTGGTATACGAACGAGCAGGCGATCATGGGCACGGTCATTCGCACCGAGTTATGGAGCGATGACCCGCTGAGGGCCGCAGAAGCGATCAGGCTGGTGAATAAAGAAATGCACCGCATTGACCGGTCGATGAGTACTTACAAGCCGGATTCCGAGATTTCGCGGATCAACCGGGACGCGGCGAAAGAACCAGTCAGGGTCAGCGCCGAATTGCTGGATCTCATTGCCAGGGGAATCGAGATGTCGCGGCTGACCCACGGCGCATTTGACATCACTTATGCCAGCGTAGGCCAGCTGTATGATTTTCGCGCCAGTGTCCGGCCCGATGAGAAACAGATAGCAGCCACCTTGCCCGCCATAAATTACCGGTTCATCGAACTGGATCTGATGGAGCGCACCGTATTCTTTGTCAGGCATGGGGTGCGGATCGATCTGGGTGGCATCGCCAAGGGGTACGCGGTCGAACGCGGTGTGGGCATCCTGCGCGCGCAGGGTATTGAGCACGGGCTGGTCAGCGCGGGCGGCGACAGCCGGGTCCTGGGTGATCGGCGGGGTGCGCCATGGATAGTTGGCGTTCGCGACCCGAGAAACAGCGATCGGGTTGTCGCCAGGTTGCCACTGATCGACGAAGCGATTTCCACTTCCGGTGACTACGAGCGGTTTTTTGAGGAGGAGGGGGTTCGCTATCACCACATTATCAGTCCGGCCACTGGCCACTCGGCCAGCGAAGTGCGCAGCGTCACGATTATCGGGCCCGACGCGACGATGACCGACGGTCTTTCCACCAGTGTTTTCGTGATGGGCTTGAAAGATGGATTGCAACTGATCGATTCGCTGGACGACTTTGAAGCGGTGATCGTCGACAAGCACGGAAAGTTGCACCGGTCCGGCGGGTTTCTACCACCGAAACAATAAGCAACAGTCGTGACACTGGCCGGTTTCCCGCCGGCCTTGCCCGCTTATGTATCAAAGTCAGTGATTGCCGATCGCGAGCCGCTCCCTGTCTCTGACTGGCGACAAGACAATCCCTTTAAAAACAGTAACTTGAAAAAAACCAGGAAATAACTGTTTGCAGCTTGCGACGTTTGTAGACGCTATTTTCCATAAAAACCTGCACGGCTCACGTCCGGGCTTCGCGTTGGTCCGCTAAGCCCATGATTTCGCGACCGATTACTCAAACTGGCACGAAAGTTGCCATTAATAGTGTGTGGCGTTTCTTTATCAACCACCAGGTGTTCGTCAAGGAGTCGTCTAGCGAGGCGATACGGATCGAGCGCCGTCTGCCGGCAACCCTTTAAGCCGAGGGTTTTAAAGCGTGCGGCGTTCGATTGACATAAGACGAAAGCCTGTGCACGGTGCACGGTACTGATAAAGGCAAACTCGCCGAAAGGTGAGGACGCAAAGCACCCGGTCTAAGGGAATTCCTATGATGGCGGGGCTGCCAGTTTTTTTTTGCAGCCGTTCGACCTTCTTTGCGAAACCCCCAACCGGTCTGTTCTTGGCCTGAGTTCACTACCCATGCCAATGGGAGTGGTGAGCCTGGCGCCGGGTTCTTTTGCTTTGTTGCCTCCGGGTTACATCGACGGGACGGGTACGGATATGGACAAAGTAAACAGGCAAAAGTCAGCCGGAGTTTTGATTCTTGCGGCGGTCGCTTTATTGCTCAGCAGCTGTGGCGATAGCACCAGGGAAGAGGTTGTCGTCGAAGGCGCCCTGGCGATCGTTTTCGTGCAACGCGGCGTCGGCGCGGTCGGCAACCCGACCGATGGCATTATTTTTCAGGCCGGCGGCGATTTGATGAGCATGGACCTTTCCTCGCCGAGCGCGACGATGACCAATCTGACTGAGGCATACACGCTGGGCGCCGGCGATGTCTCGGACCCGGAAGTGTCTTTCGATGGCGAGCGCGTGCTGTTCTCCATGCGCGGGCCCAATGACCCGACCTGGAGTATTTTCGAATACGAAATGGCTACCGCTGCGCTGACCCGTATCGTCAGCGACGATCTTGTCGCCAACGACGGTGACGATGTCGACCCGGCTTATCTGCCTGACGGTCGAATCGTGTTCAGTTCCAATCGCCAGGAAAAATCGCGCCAGATCCTGACTGCCGAGAATACCGAGCAATACGCGTTTCTCGACGAGTACGAACGCGAACGCTCGATCGTCCTGCACGTCATGAATGGCGATGGCAGCGATATTCACCAGATTTCATTTAACCAGAGCCACGACCGCAACCCGACGGTCCTGGTCACTGGAGAAATCATGTTCTCGCGCTGGGATCATGTCGGTAATCGCAACCATTTCCCGATTTTCTTCACCAACCCCGATGGCACCAACATTTTTATCCAGTACGGTGCATTCAGTCCCGGAAACAGCATGCTGCACCCGCGTGAAATGCCTGACGGGCGGGTCATGACTTCGCTGATGCCGCTGTCCGGGACCTTTGAAGGCGGCGCCGTTGTCGCCGTCGATATCCGTAATTTTTCCGAGTTCAACGAGCCTGCGCCTGGGGCGCCCGCCGGCGCAGTCGGCCAAGTTGAAGTAACGCCATTGCCGATCGAATTTGGCGATGACGTATCCGAAAACGGACGCTTCACGACGCCGTTTCCGCTTTGGGACGGCACCAACCGTGCGCTGGTTAGCTGGTCGCCGTTGCGCCCCGAAATGGAGACCGATCCCTTTTCCGGTGTGGAAATTGAGGTTGAAGGCGATCCGCTTTACGGCATTTACATGCTGGACATGGACACCAATTCGATGCGTCCGATCGCCTTGCCGCCCGACGGCGTGGCCTATACCGACGCGATTCCATTGCAGCCACGCGCCGCGCCAAACACGATTGCCGACAAACCGCTGGATGCCGCCCTGGCAGCCCAGGGCATGGGCATCATCAACGTCAAGAGCGTTTATGACACCGATGGCCAGGACCTGATGGGCGCGAGCATGCTGATTGCTGGCGAAACTATCCCGATGATAGCGGCGCCGCCCGGGGATTCACGTTCCATGGTTGCGGACCTGGCAACCATCAAGGACCCGCTGCTGACCACGGCCGCCGGCCGGGTCGGCCGTTTTATACGGATTACCCGCGCCGTGTCCACGCCGCGCGGTATATCGATGGATGCCATTGGCGAGACCGACATGGAGATGCAACGCATCGTTGGTTACGGGGTTGAGGAGCCCGATGGCTCGTTCCGCTTCAAGGTACCGGCTGACATTGCCCTGGGCGTTGCAGTCGTGGATTCCAATGGCCGCGCGTTTCAGACACATACCAACTGGCTGCAGGTTCGCCCCGGCGAAACCCGCACCTGCAATGGCTGCCACTCCCCGCGCCGTGGCGGCGCGATCAATTCCGCACCGATCGCCGGCGACCATCCCAATACCTTGCTGGCAGCGCAATCCGGCGAATCGATGGCCGAAACCCGTACCCGCCTGGATCCGCAGGTAATGGACCTGATCGCCGATATGGTTTTCCAGGATGTCTGGACCGACCCGGCGATCCGGACGCCGGATCCGGACCTGGTGCTGAATTACGCTGGGCTTACCACGCCGGCCCCGGTGAGCGGACTGATCAATTATCCGGACCATATTGCCCCGTTGTGGACCAAAGACCGCGGTGCCGATACTTGTACCGCCTGTCACAACAGCAACCTGGTGGGCGACCCGGTATCGGTCGGCCTGGATCTTCGCAGCCTCTCGGCAGGCAATGGCCGTTTGTTGTCCTACGAGGAACTGCTGATTGGCGATCCGGTCATCGATCCGGCTACCGGTCTACCGGTCCTGCGGGTCAGAGATGGCGAGATTGAAGTCGTGCGCCAGGCACCGCTGGTAGCGACCGGATCCCCTCGCCAGAGTTCGCGGACCAGCCACCTGGTAGAAAAAATCTATGAACAGGAGCTGCGCGCAGGCAAGGACCTGGTGGCGACGACTGTTGACCACAGCGGCATGATGAATGCGTCCGAACGGCGCCTGATGGCCGAGTGGATAGATGTTGGTGCGCAGTATTACAACAACCCATTCGACGATGCGAATGGAGACGGTTTTAACAGTCTCAGCGAGGTTCGTGGCGGAGTGCGGGGTCTTAGCGAAAGCGAGTTCAACGCACAGGTCCACCCGATCCTGATGGCGCATTGTGCCGCTTGCCACCAGCCGTTCACCGGCAATGGCACGCCATCCGACCCGCAAAATCCCGGGTTTATCCCCAATCGCTTCGTGCTGACCGGCAGCCAGGAAGGCGATTTCAACATTACCGTCAGCATGGTCGAAAACGTTTGCATGCCGGAACAAAGCAGCTTGCTCAAACGACCGGTCAGCGACGAGCTTGCCAATCCGCCGCATCCGCGCATCGACGATCCAAATGTTGTCGACGATCCTGCTGATCCGCTCGCTGACGATATCACGGTGTTGAACATTGCCGACCCCGATTATCAGACCATTTTCAACTGGGTTTCGGGTGGCGTTTGTATTCCATGAGCAGGCGCGGAAAAACGTCCTGGAGATTGATTGGTGATTGCTAAATTGAGGTTTTTAATCGCAGTGGGCCTGCTCGTGTCGGTCGTCGCCTGTAATGAGGTGGAGAACGAGGAGCAGGCACAGGTGGCGCAATCGCTTTGCATTGCCGATTTCGAGGTCTGCGTCAATCCGATTTTTGACGGAACACTGAATGGCAGCGTGGGGCTGGTTACCTGCTCGGCCAGTGGTTGCCACAACCAGGCCGCCGGTTCGGGTGGCGCTTTCAAGATTTTTGCCAATGCACAGCCAGGATCGACCGAGATGCTGGCGAATTTTTTTGCGGCGAAGTCTTTTGCCAACCTGGATAACCCGGCACAGAGCAAACTTCTGCTTGAGCCGCTACAGGGCGTGTCCTCGATCAGCGGCACGCATACCGGCGGCGATATTTTTCCGGACTCCGCCGATCTGTGCTACCAGGCAATTTTTAGCTGGATATCGACACGCGTGGATGACCGGAACTCATCGAGTTGCGGTGTCTGCACGGCCGTTGCACTGGCCAGTTGCGGGTTTTGAACCGGGGCGGTGGTCGATCCTTATGTAAAAAACTGTGAGGCGGGTAACGGAACGAGCCAGGCATTAATGAGGAAATGGAGCTTGAAATCGTTAATGACACTGGAAAACCGATGAATGCGATTCGGCTCGTCTGCCTGCTGCTGCTGATTCCGCTGGTGATGGGCGCTGCCGCCTATCAGCGGGTCCAGGTGCAGGATCCATATATGGATCTGCATACGGGGCCGGGGCGTGGTTTCCCGGCTGTCCAGGTCGTCGAGCGCGGCGAATGGGTGGAGATACTCAAGCGCAAGACGGACTGGTTCAAGATCAGGAGCGGACAAGGCAAGGAAGGATGGGTGCACAGAAGTCAGATGGAAAAAACGCTGACAGAAGCGGGCGTAACGAAAAACTTTCGCGATGTCCTGATGGACGACTATCTGAGCCGCCGTCTCGAGATAGGCTTTGCGGCTGGCCGTTTTGACGGTGACCCATCGCTAACGGTGCGCGCCAGTTACCGGTTCAACAATTTTATCATCGGCGAATTTAACCTGAGCCAGGTATCGGGTGTTTTTTCCAGTTCCAGAATAGCCGACCTCAATGTGCAGATTGCACCTTACAGCGACAACCGTTTCTCACCGTATTTCAACCTTGGCTTCGGCCACTTCAGGAATGAACCCAAGGCCACGCTGGTAAACGCGGTGGATACCAGCGCGACAACGGCGGTAGTCGGCGTCGGCCTGCGTATCTACCTGACCCGGCGATTCATTGTCAGGGCCGACTTCAAAGACTACGTCGTAATGATAGATGCGGACCGGAACGAGGAATTTCAGCAATGGATGACGGGTTTTTCATTTTTTTTCTGAGGCGAGGCAATGTTTGATCAAGGATTCTGCAAAATACCGGTACTGTTATTTTTGACCAGCTTCCTGGCCACCGGATGCAGCCTGCTTCCGGGCCGGGGAAACGATCAGGGGGCGCAGGAATTGCCGCTCGAAGAGGCGCCGGGCCAGGTAATCGCTCCGGCTGTGGAACGGCGCGAGATCGCCGTGCCAAAAATCGACACGGAGAACTGGGAGATCGGCCTTTATGCCGGCGTGCTCAGTGTGGACGATTTTGGTTCGCGAGCCATTTATGGCGTACGCGCGGCCTATCACGTCAGCGAGGATTTTTTCCTGGAAGGCGCCTATGCGAGATCGACGGTTACGGATACCAATTTCCGGAACATCGGTCTGCCGATATTTCCGAACGAAAAAGAAGACCTGACTTTTTACAGCTTTTCTCTCGGCTACAACTTCCTGCCCGGCGAAGTGTTCGTCGGCACCAAATGGGCAATGACCAGCAGCATGTATTTCATTTTTGGGGTCGGCAATACCGAGTTTATCGGGGAAGACGATCTGACTTACAGCATCGGCTTCGGGCTGCGTGTGCTGCCGCGGGATTACCTGGCCCTGCGAATCGAGGCAAAGGACAACATTTTTGAGGCCGATTTACTGGGCACCAACGAGTACAAACACAACCTGGAATTCAATCTTGGATTCAGCGTGTTCTTTTAAAGGAGTGGCTCGATGCGTGGAATGAAAATATTGCTGATTAGCTTGTTGCTGCCGCTCGCCAGCGCTTCCGGTATGACCGGCCTGGTGGGGCAACCCGCGCCTGACTTCGCGCTGAAGAGCCTTGCTGGCGAAAACTTGCGGCTCAGTGAGTTCCGGGGTGAGGTCGTCATGATCAACTTCTGGGCAACCTGGTGCGGCCCCTGCCGGCAGGAGATGCCTTTGCTCGATGAACTATATCAGCGCTATGAGAAAGTGGGTTTCCGCGTGCTCGGCGTCAACATCGACGACGACCAGCGCAGCGCGATCAAGATGGTAAGTGTGCTTGGCATAAGTTTTCCGGTGTTGCTGGATGAACGCAAGCATGTCAGCCGCCTGTACGACGTCGACGCGATGCCGGCGACCCTGCTGATCGACCGGTCGGGCATCGTCCGCTACATCCACCATGGTTACAGATCCGGGTATGAGCAAAGTTATGTCGATGAAATACGTGAATTGCTGAGAGAGTAACGCGGGCATGAGGAAACTGACTTTATTGCTGATTGTCCTGTTGCTTGGCGCCTGCGCCGTGCAGCCGTGGGTCCGGCCGTACGAGCGCGAAGCTCTGGCTGATCCGCTGATGTCGTTTAATCAGGATCCGCTGGCCGACAGCGCCAGAACGCACGTTTTTGAAGTTCGCGAAGGCGCTCGCGGCGCCGGACAGTCGCACGGAGGCGGTTGTGGCTGCAATTAGCGAAAGGATACTGGTCTTGCTGTTTACCGCCATGGTCGCCGGGCCTGTCGTTGCGGCCGCATTGCCGGAGGAACGGGCCGACGCGCTTTACCACTATTACAGTGGTGGCGGCATAGATGTACAGGGACCGGCGCTGCTGGTTCGTAAAAATTTCGCAGAGAAATATTCATTCAACGCCAGTTACTACGTGGACAGCATCAGCGGCGCCTCGATCGACGTGGTGACCAACGCCAGCGCCTACACCGAAAAACGCAACCAGTTCGGGCTGGGGTTCGATTATCTCTATGGCGATACCTTGATGAGTATTTCCTACACGCAAAGTGATGAGAGCGACTACGAAGCCAAGACACTGGATGTCGGGCTCAGTCATGATTTCTTCGGTGGCATGAGTACGCTCGCGATGGGGTTTAGCCGCGGCGACGATACGGTTATGCGTGTCGACACCTCGTTCGAAGACACTGTCGACCGTTTCCAGTACCGGCTGGGCTGGACCCAGGTCCTGTCCCCCACCCTGGTTGCCGCGCTCAGCTACGAAGGCATTTCAGAGGAAGGTTTCCTGAATAACCCCTATCGCTCGGCGCGGGTACTGGGAGCATCGGTCCAGGAACGCTACCCACGGACCAGGACCAGCAACGCGCTTGGCATTCAGGCCAGCAAGTACTGGGGCGACCGCAGTTTTGTGACGCAATTGAAATACCGTTTTTATGACGACACCTGGGGTATTACCGCGAACAACATCGAACTCGTATTTTCGCGCCGCCTCAGCGAAAAAACCGAGATTGGGTTGGGGGGTCGTTTTTACACTCAAACCGCCGCCAATTTTTACAGCGATAACTTTGCCCAGGAATTTCGCTACATGGCGCGCGACAAGGAACTGAGTGATTTTACCAGCGCCTCGATTGGCGGGCGAGTCAGTTATGAGTTGTTCCGCGACCGGGGACGGTTGGCAAAAGGCAAGGTAACGCTGATGTTCGACCGTATCCATTTTAACTATGACAATTTTAGCGATGTTCGCAGCGGCGAGCTCTATAAGTTCAACGCGAATGTCTTCCAGTTGTTTTTTTCTGCCTGGTATTGATTATGAACAGTAGAAATTCTGCAAACCATTTCTTGCTAACCCTGGTATTGATGCTGGGCATGCCCGTCACAAGCTCGGCGCAGGAACAACTGGCCGCGGTCAACAGCGGCGACAGCGGAGAGTTTCGTAGTCTCGACGAGGACATACAGGATCTCAAGCAGGAGGTGCTGGCGCTCAATCGCGATCTGTTCATCCTCGAGGAAGAACTGCTTTTTCCGGCGAACACCCAGGTCGCGATATTCGTATCCATGGATGTCGGTACTTTTTTCAGCCTCGACTCCGTACAGATCAAGTTGGACGACAAGGAAGTCTCCAACTACCTGTATACCGAACGCGAATCGAAGGCGCTGTTAAACGGCGGCGTTCACCGTATTTACCTGGGCAATCTGCGTACCGGCAAACATGAGCTGGTCGCCTTTTTCACCGGTCAAGGAACGCACGACCGCGATTACCGCCGGGGGGCCAGTTTGCAATTCGAAAAAGGCGTGGGGGCGAAGTTTGTCGAACTGAAAATCAGCGACCGGCAACGCAATCTGCAGCCGGAGTTTTTGATCGAGGAATGGGAGTAGATGAAGAGACGCTGTCACCGGTTTTTGATCGCAATTACGCTGTGCCTTGCCGGCGCGGCGCAGCTGCATGCGGATGAGGATTCCCTGGCTATAGGCCCGGTTCGGGATCTGCCGTTTGGTGAAGTGTTGTTTTATTTCTACCAGGATGATTATTTCCCGGCCCTGACCCGGCTGATGGCGGCACAGTATCGGGGCGAGTTGGACGAGCATGACGATGACGCCGAGTTGTTGCGTGGTGGCATGATGCTGTCATACGGTCTGCACCGCGATGCCGGCGAGATTTTCAATCGCTTGCTCGATCGCAAGGCGCCCCAGTCAGTCAAGGACAGGGCCTGGTATTTTCTTGCCCGGGTCTGGTTCCAGCGCGGTTATTACGAACGCGCCGAGACCGCGCTGGCTCGCATACGCGCACCCTTGCCGGAGCACATGCAGGAGCGCCACATGATGCTCAGGGCTCAGGTCATGATGGCGCGCGATGATTTCAATGCCGCCTCCCGCCTGCTGGATGATTGGCGGAGCGATGGCGATCTGGCGAACTTCGCCCGCTACAACCTGGGCGTGGCCCTGGTACGCCAGGGCAGGCTGAGCGAGGCCACTCGCCAGCTTGAGCAGGTCGGGCGCATCCGTACCACCGATCTGGAAATGCTCGCATTGAGAGATCGTGCCAATCTCGCACTGGGCTTCGCGCTGATCCAGGATCAACAAGCCCAGGCCGCACGGAAAGTGCTCGGCAGGGTCCGCCTGTCCGGGCCATTTTCCAACAAGGCGTTACTGGGTGCGGGCTGGGCCGACATCCTGGCCGAGGACTACCAGCGGGCGCTGGTTCCCTGGCGTGCGTTGCAAGATCATCGTCTGCTCGACCCGGCGGTGCTGGAATCCTTACTGGCGGTGCCTTATGCGCTGGGAAAATTGCAGGCGAACCGGCACGCGGCCGATGCCTATCTGAGTGCAATTCAGGCCTATGCCAGGGAGACCGATCAACTGGACCAGGCAATCGCGCGCATGCGTTCGGGCGAGTTTCTCGACCAGCTGCTGCAAGGCGATGAGCTGACCGATCCGGGCTGGAGCTGGCGGCTGCAGACGATCCCGGACAGCAACGAGAGTCGCTACCTGTATTTGCTCGTCGCCAGCCATCGTTTCCAGGAAGGGCTGAGAAATTATCGCGATCTGCGTTTCCTGCAATACAACCTGGGGCAGTGGTTGCAGAGCCTGGCTGCGTTTGACGACATGCTGGACACCCGTGAGCTCGCCTACGCGCAGCGTGAACCCGCGGTGGTCCGCGCGATCGATGAAGTCGATCTGGATTCGCTGGCAAGGCGGCAGCTTGAGTTTGCGGCCAGGATTTCCAGAATCGATGAAAACAGCGACTACCTGGCGCTGGCCAGCGCCGCCGAGCAAAGCCAGCACCATCGCTTGCGATTGGTCGAAAAGAAACTCAACCATCTGCCGTTTGGCGCGGAAACCAGCGATTTGCGCAAAAAACGGCGTCTGTTGTCCGGGGTGCTGCGCTGGCGGCTGGAAGCGAGATTCAAAGAGCGGTTGTGGCGTCAAAAGAAAACCCTGAACGATCTTGATATTGCCATGCAGGACGCGCGGCAACGCAGCGCGAAAGTTTCCCGGGCGCGAACGGAAATGCCCGTCAAATTCATCCGCTATCGGCATACCATCGGTAGCTTGCGGCCGCGGCTGCGAGCGTTGATCAAGCAGGCTGCAATCGTTGCTGCAAAACAGCAGGAGTTTTTGCAGTCGCTGGCGGTCACCGAGCTGGAAGCGCAGAAAGGTCGCTTGCACACCTATCGCGTGCAGGCACGATTCGCCCTGGCGACCATTTATGATCGTGCGACGACACAGGGGCTTTCGCCATGAACGCCGCCTGGATAGTGATCGCGGGTTTGTCGCTGTGGCCGTTTGGCGACAAGAACGACGATGCGGATGTCAGGACTATCGACAGCCTCGATCGGCAAAAGCCGGTGCTGGTTGAAAAGGACAACCCCGACGCGAGCGGGCAGAGCGCGATCCAGAACTATCGCGAATTCCTGCGGCTTTATCCGGATGCTCCGGAGTTACGTGCCGAGGCCATGCGCAGGCTGGCCGATCTGCAGCTTGAGGCCGGCGAGGAGCGGATGATCGAGGGTGACCTGGCGATGTTGCAGGGCATCGAGTACCGCGATGCGGTGCATCTTTACGAGTCCCTGCTGAAGCAGAATCCGACAGCCCCGGGTAACGATCGTATCCTCTACCAGCTTGCCCGGGCGTACGAAAACACCAACCAGACGGAGAAGGCGCTGACCACGCTTGACCAACTGGTCAACCGGTATCCCGATTCGCCGATGGTGATCGAGGCGCAGTTCCGCCGCGGCGAAATACTTTTTGTCGCCAAGCAGTATTACCCGGCACAGCGAGCCTATGCCGGTGTGGTCGCCCGTGACGATGAGTCTCGCTATTACGAACAGTCCCTGTACAAACTCGGCTGGTCGATGTTCAAGCAGGGCGAGTACGAAGGCGGCCTGGATGCGTTTTTCGAGTTGCTCGATCGTCGCCTGGTCGATCGAAACGGTGAGCTGATATCGACCGAATTCATGACCCGCCCGGAGCGTGAGCTGATAGACGACACGTTCCGCGTCAGCAGCATCAGTATTTCCTATCTCGAAGGACCCGCGACACTGGACCGCAGGATCGCGGGCGATACGCCGCCGGTTTATGTCTACCGTCT
The DNA here is from genome assembly GCA_022572885.1 of Pseudomonadota bacterium. Classification (NCBI taxonomy): domain Bacteria; kingdom Pseudomonadati; phylum Pseudomonadota; species Pseudomonadota bacterium. The sequence continues at coordinate 27,897 of JACZVC010000014.1, forward strand.
TTACCAGGGTCTTGGCGACTTGTACCTGGAAAAGGAACGTTACCAGGACGCGGCCGCAAGCTATCGTTCCTTTGCGGTAAACCGGCCAATGCACGAATTGGCGCCATTGATGCGGACGCGGGTGATCGAAACTTACAAAGCAGGCGATTTCCCGTCCCTGGTTTTGCTGGCCAAACAGGAGTTTGTGGACGAATACGATGTGGACAGCGCGTACTGGACTCGACACGAGTGGCAGTCCCGAATCGAAGTGACTGGTCTGTTGCAGGAGCATCTCGATGATCTCGCAACCCATTACCACGCAGTATCGCAGGCTGCCGAAGAACCGGAATCCTATGCTCTCGCCGCGGATTATTATCGCCGCCTGATCCGCGCTTTCCCGGATGATCCGGCCGCTGCAGAAGCCAACTTCCTGCTGGCCGAGATACTATTCGAATCCGGTGAGTACGCAGATTCGGCGATCGAGTACGAACGCGCCGCGTATTCCTATCCGTTGTCGCCGCATGCGGCGGAAGCGGCATACGCCGCGGTCCTGGCATACCAGGCCCATGAGCCGTCTTTAGAAGGTGAGGCTCGTGCCGATTGGCATCTGATGGGAATCGATTCCGCATTGCGCTTTGCCGGGCGGTTCCCGGGACACCCGGAAAGCCTGCCCGTGCAGACACAGGCAGCCGAAGCCTTGTACGAACTCGGCGAATTACAGGGTGCACTGGCAGCCGCACAGCCGGTGCTGGGCGATCCGGACGCGCCCGATGAGCTGCAGCGCGTCGCCTGGACCGTGGATGGCCACAGCAACTTCGACCTGAACAATTATATGGCGGCAGAAGTCGCCTACCTCAAGGTACGCGGTCTGACGCCAGCCGATCATCCTGGCCTGCCTGATCTCGAAGAGCGGATTGCCTCTTCTGTTTACAAGCAGGGTGAAATCGAGCGCGCCGGCGGCGATATGGAAATGGCCGTCATGCACTTTGCAAGAGTCGGCGAAATGGCGCCCAAATCGAAGATCGTGGTGACCGCTGATTACGACGCAGCCGCGGCTTTACTGGCGATGGAAGACTGGCATCGGGCCGCGCCCGCACTGGAAGACTTTCGCCGCAAGTATCCCGACCACGAGTCAATCACCGATATCGGACGCAGCCTGGCGCAAAGCTACGAAAAATCGGGGCAGGGACTGGCGGCCGCGACTGAGTACCGGCGTATTGCAGACGACGAAACAGAACGCGCCGATGTCAGGCGCGAGGCACTGTGGCATACCGCCGAGTTGCTGGAAAGTCATGCGGCTGCCGATGATGCGGCTGAAGTCTGGCAGGAATTTATCAAACGCCACCCGTCACCGATCGACGATTCGATGCAACTGCGTGAAAAACTGGTTGCCTATCACGCCGGTCGAGCTGACGACAAAGAACGGATCTCGTGGTTACAGGCAATCGTTGCCGCCGATGCCGCGGCTGGCGAAACGCGCAGTGACTACAGCCGTACCGTCGCTGCGAAGGCGTCGCTCACCCTGGCGCAGCCAAAATTGACTTCGTTTGTCGCCATCAAGCTGAAAATTCCGTTAAAGGACAGCCTGGCGATGAAAAAGAATTTCATGGAGCAGGCTTTGGTGGCTTATGCGGCGGCCGCTGACTACGGGATCGCCGAAGTGACAACGGAGGCAACATTTCAAATTGCAGAAATTTATCACCAGCTAAGCCGGGATCTGATGGATTCGGAAAGGCCGAACGAGCTGAGCGCAGAGGAGATTGAGCAGTACGACATCTTGCTCGAGGAACAGGCATACCCGTTTGAAGAACAGGCAATCGAAATTCACCAGGCGAACACGGTGAGGGCGGCCAGCGGATTTTACAACGAATGGGTGCGCGCCAGTTTCGAGGAACTGGCGAAACTCTCGCCGGCACGATATGCGAAGGCGGAAATCAGTGAAGACTATATCAACACAATGTAGGGGCTTGCTACCCGGTCTGCTGGTGTCGGTCATGCTCACCGCTTGCTCGACGCTGCCGCATGGCTGGTCTTCGAGTTCGACCAGGAGCGATAACCCCGCAGCGTACGAAGAAGCGCTGGCCTTGATGGATAGCGGTCACCTCGAGGCCGCCGAAACCATCCTGCTGCGCCTGACAAAACGTTACCGTCGGTCTGCCGGGCCGTGGATCAATCTGTCGATCATTTACTCGCAAACTCAACATTACAACCGGGCCGAGGAAGCATTGAACCGCGCCCTGGAGCTGGACCCGCGCAGCGCAGTTGCCTACAACCACCTCGGCATTCTTTTGCGCAGGGATGGCCGCTTCGAGCAGGCAGACCAGGCCTATGCAAAGGCCATCAGGTTCGATCCCGAATACAGCCTGGCCTATCTGAACTACGGAGTGCTTGCCGATCTGTACCTGCAGCAGCCCGAACGCGCCCTCGTGTACTTCCAGCGCTACCAGGAACTGCAAGGCGATGAAGACCAGCGGGTCCGCCGCTGGATTATTGAACTGGAACGCCGGGTCGCCACAAAAACCGCGCAGGTGTCTCCATGACCAGTTTGCGAATTACGGTCGGTCTGGTCTTGTTTGCCGGTTGGCCGATGGGGCTGGCCTGGTCGCAGGAATTGCCCGTGGCGGAAGAACTGCCGGCCTACGAAAGCCCGGTTATTGCCGAGGAAGAAGGGGCCGAGGAAGAAGGGGCCGAGGAAGAAGGGGCCGAGGAAGAGGGGGCCGCAGATGATGTGGATGACATCAACCCGGCGGTCGATACCAGCGCCGGTGTATACGACGCGGAAAGCGGTACTTTGAGGACGACCATAGTCACGGGTAACGCGGAGTTGCCGCGCGTGCTGTATATCGTGCCGTGGAAAAAAGCCAATCCCGGCGACCTGATGGGTAAGCCGGTGAACAGTCTGCTCGACGATGTCCTGCAGCCAATCGACCGCGGGGAATTCCGGCGGCAGCTTCGTTATTTCGATGCATTGAATCAAAGTGAGGCAAGCGATAAATAGATTTATTTCGCTGCTTCTTAGGTGACCACAAAGAGGAGATAGGAAAATGGACGTTTACAGAACTATAGTCGGCTTCTTCCAGGAGGGCGGGCTCTTCATGTACCCGATCGTTCTGGTCATGGCCCTGGGTGCGGGAATTGCCATCGAGCGCTGGGTTTATCTGACCCGATCGCGAATGGTGAATCGCCGGGTCTGGAACCAGTTGCAGCCATTGCTTAGCAAGGGCAAGTATCAGCAGGCCTATACGATTTGCAGCAAATCCAAGGCGGCAGTCAGCAACATCCTGAGTTACGGGCTGGGGCGGATAAAGAACGCCCGCCGACGGGACGACATCGAAAAAGCGATGGAAGAAAGCCTGATGGAAGAAATGCCCAGGCTGGAAAAACGCACGCACTACCTCGCGACCTTCGCCAACCTGGCAACGTTACTGGGGCTGCTTGGCACCATCATCGGTCTGATCAACGCATTCACCGCCGTGGCGGCCGCCAACCCGGCCGAAAAAGCAGACATGTTGTCGGCCAGCATTTCGGTCGCGATGAATACGACCGCGCTTGGCCTGATGGTCGCGATACCACTGTTGTTCATTCACGCTGTTTTGCAGACCAAGACCAACGAGCTGGTCGATAGCCTGGAAATGGCGACAGTCAAGTTTCTCAACACGGTATCTGAGAGGCCGGCCGCAGAGTCCGCGTCATGATTCGCCGCCGTCACAGGAACCATCGGCGGGAAACCGCCGACCTCAACGTTACCGCCTTCATGAACCTGATGGTGGTGTTGGTTCCGTTCCTGCTGATTACCGCTGTGTTCTCCCGGATGGCCGTGCTGGAACTCAACCTGCCCGGCGAAAACAGTGAGCCTCCGCAACAAGAGGCATCGCTGCAACTGGAGATTATTGTTCGCGATGGCCGGATCGAAGTTGGCGATCGCGACAGCGGACGTGCTGCTGTATTTGCCAGCAAAGACGGTGAGTACGACCTGGAAGCATTAGGCGACTATTTGCAGCAGGTCAAGGCGCGATATCCGGACAAGCTGGATGCGACCTTGTTGCTCGAACCCGACATTTCCTACGATTCACTGGTCCAGGTGATGGACACGGTGCGGGTTGTACAACTGGTGCAGAATGAAAGGTTTGTTCAGGCCGAGCTATTCCCTGATATTTCCATCGGCGACGCACCCCCGGGTACAAGGTAAAGGAGCCCGACATGGAACAGTCGAAAAGAGCCAAACGAATGCGCAGACACCACGGGCGCAACCGCACCGTTACATTGCAGCTGGTGTCATTGATGGATATTTTCACCATTTTGGTGTTTTTCCTGCTGGTCAATTCCTCAGACGTCCAGGTATTGCCCAATGTGAAAGACATCCAGATGCCCGAATCCATCGCCGAGCAGAAACCCCGCGAGACAGTGGTCGTGCTGGTCACCGAGCACGCTATCCTGGTCCAGGGGAGGCACGTGGCAACGATCGATGAGGCCATGAACACCGCTGGACTATTGATCCCGGCGCTACAAACCGCCCTGTTGAATCAGAACAAGCGACTCCTCAGTCAGGACCTCGCTGCGGACATCGCAAAACGGGAAGTCACGATCATGGGTGACAAGGAAATCCCCTACAGTCTGCTCAAGAAAGTGATGGCGACCTGCACCCAGTCAGACTATGGACGAATTTCTCTGGCGGTCTTGCAGCGGTCGCCGGTAACGCCGGCAACTGACGCCACGGCAGGTTAGGAGAAGGATTTTGGATGCCTATTACAGAATCTACGATTTGCAATGGACGCCGGATGCGGAGCAGGAAGCCCGCTTCCGTCGTACATTGCGAAACACGCTGGCGATCATACTCCTGCTGGCGCTGATCATACCCTGGTTGCCGTTGCCGGAAAGAAGCCCGGATGATATCCCGGAGATCCCGCAACGCTTTGTCAAGTTGCTGCTGGAACGGAAAGCGTTGCCGCCGCCACCACCGCCTGTGGTCGTAAGAAAAGAACCGGAACCGGTTACCGAGCAGGTGGCCAGGGAACAGCCAAAGCCAGTTGAGGTACCGCCGCAGGTGGTTCCGGAGCGGATTGAGAAAGTTCGCGAGCGGGCCAGCAAGGCCGGGTTGCTGCCGTTTGCCGAGGCTTTGGCCGATCTTCGCAGCAACGACGCGGTCGCCAGCGTGGTCAGCAACGGTCGGCTCAGTCAGGGTAGCGGTATTGCCAAACGTACCGAGCGCGCCGTGATTACCTCCAAAGTAGCCGGTGGCAGTGACGGTATTCGCACCTCCGGGTTGTCCCGCGATACTGGCGGCGGTGGCCTGAGCGGCCGGGATACCACCACCGTCGTATCCACGATCAGTGCTGGCAGCGGCAGAGGCGGAGGCGGGTCCGGCCGCGGCGGTTCGGCTGGCCGCAGCCTGGAAGAAATTGAAATGGTTTTTGACCGCAACAAGGGAGCGATTTTCGCACTCTATAATCGAGCGCTACGCAAGGATCCCTCTCTGCAGGGCAAACTTGTACTTCGGCTGACCATCAGCCCGGGTGGGCAGGTGACGTTCTGCGAAGTGGTTTCCAGCGAGTTGGGTGATGCCGAACTTGAACGCAAGCTGGTCATGCGGGTGAAGATGTTCCGTTTCGATGCCAAGGACGTCCCGGCGTTTACCGCGACCAAACCCATTGATTTCTTCCCTGCGTAGGACGGGCATGCCGGTAACATTCAAAAAAATCTGTTCGCTGCTGACGATGCTTGCAATCGCTAGCCTGGGTACGCTTCCATCGACCGGAGCCGCAGAGGAGCAAAGACTTGCCGGCACGGTGGAAAACAACGGAACCTTTCTTGCCATCGTCGAAGATAGCGGCAGACAATGGTTGCTCAGTACAGGCGATACGCTGGGGGAGTGCCGGGTCGGCGAAGTTCGCGCGACCCTGTTGCGGCTGAAATGTCCGGCTGGCATTCGCGAACTGCACATCCGCTCGTTGCCAGGGCAGGGCAAGGCAGACAACCCGTCAGATGAAGTCACCTTCCTTGCCATTCAAAAGGATATTCTTCACCAACTGATCGGCGATCGGCAGGATTTGGTCAATCAGCTTGACCTTGCACCCGAGGTCGATGCGACGGGCGTAATGAAGGGGTGGCGCGTCGTGTCGGTTCGCGCGGGCAGCGAAGTGGAATCGCTGGGCTTGCGGGCCGGTGACCTGATAACTGCGGTCAACCATGTGGCCGTCGCAGATAGTATTTTCATGGATGCGCTGCGCTCAATGCCTGAACAGGGCCTGATCAATCTGAGCCTGCAGCGGCAGCAAAAGAAAATAGAGCTGATCTATTCCCTGTATTGACAATGTTGCCGCCGTGCGCCATGGACCATCCCGGTTTTCAAGGCAAGTACGGCAGGCGTTTGAACCTGCTCAGTCATTGGCGGCTTTCTCGCAGGAATAATCGAGCAGCGTCTTGTCCGCCATGCTTTCTTTTTCATCGCTGCAATAGACTGTGATGTACATCCGGGTGACCGTGCGGCGCGGCGCATAGATCATCACGCCATTTTTGTCCGGTTGAATCGTGGTTTTACGGGTCCGTCGGTCGGGGCCGGCCTTGAACTTCGTTTCACAGTAAATCTCCCTGCCCTCGTAGTTTTCCACGCGCACAAAAGCCTGGTTGTTGATCACGCCAAAGTCGAACCCAACCGACATGTTATCCAGGCAATGGGTGATCGTTAGCGGATAATTCGCCACGGCGACCAGCGGAACCAACGCAATTATCAGGGCCAGGCACAGGTTTTTCACAGCTAATTTGGTTTGCATATTTCACCGGGGGGCGGGGTCTTCTCCGCTATCCATTGTCTGCCGGATTCGTTCGCGCAAATCATGCAGGCGCTGGTCATTCGGTGCAAGCTCCAGCGCCTGTTCCAGATAGCCGTGGGCGCGTTCGGAGTTACCCATGACCAGCGAGGTTGCCGCAAGATTATACAACGCCGCGAGGTTTTCCGGGTCGATGTCCAGGGCCAGGCCATAGACCGCCATCGCCCTTCGATGGTCTCCGCCGGTGGCTGCGTTTCTGCCTACGCGAACATAATAACCTGCTCCCTTTTCGCGCGCCTTCATCAGCTCGATCCAGGGATGAAAACTGGAGGGAATCCGTTTGCCGCTTTTCCCCAAATGCGCCGTGGCATTGTCGCGGTCACCCAGGTTGCGATATGCCATTGCCAGTCGGTAATGCAGCTGCGTGGCTTCGGGTTGAATGCGCAAGGCGGCCTGGAAGGCGTTGATCGCATCGCGGTATTGATCCCTGCGCAACGCGATGGTGCCGAGGCCCGCGATGGCCGCGACCTGTCCGCGTTCCAGGGAAAGCGCGTCGCGGAATGCTTTTTCCGAGCCGGGCAGGTCACCCGCTTCCAGCAACACTTCAGCAAGGCGCAGCCAGGTGCCGGCCATTTGCGGCGCTATTTTCAGACTGGCCGAATACAGCCTGGCGGATTCCGCCAACTCACCGACTTCCTCGTGATAAATGGCGAGATAAAAAGGCCATTGGGCGGCGTCCGGCTCGAGCAGGATGGCGTTGCCATAAGCGGCTTTTGCCGCGGCTTGTAATTGCAGCGCCTGGTAGACCATGCCTAGTTTTCCGTATGCTTGGCCCAGCGATTTTCCATCGAGCGAGGATTTCTGCTGGTGAAAATAATCCTGGGCGCGGCGAAGCTTGGCTTGTGTCGCCGGCTGCAATCGCTCGAGATCCGGCTCGGGTACCGGCATCAATTGCAAAGCCGTTTCGCTTTGTGCCGGTGAAGAAACCGGCCAGCAGGCGAGCAGCATCACTGCCACGAGGCGGGTCAACAGCAGGCCGCGAGGCTGTATCGGTCTGTTCATTCGCTGACTCGTATTCCGCTGCCGCGCCTCAATTCGTGATAACGGTTGGTCGCCAACCCGTTCCAAGTTTCGCGCTCGCCGCCGGGCCAGCTAACCTCTACGGTTTGCGGCCCCCGATTACCGCCAAGGCCAAAAAGAATCCTTGGATCCCTTGCCGAGCCGTAACTGCCATCGGTATGCACGCGGCGCCACAGCGGCGGCCCGTTTTCACGAATCAGCGCGACCTCGCTGCCGGTGACATGAGATTTTCCGGCAGCGTCGAGTATGCTGATGCCGAGCCAGGCGTTCCTGGTGCCGACCTGGTTTACCAGCAACCGCACAGGACCGCTGTTGTTGCTGATGACAATATCGATATCTCCATCGTTATCGATGTCGCCGATCGCCGCGCCGCGGCTGACTGCCGACAGTTTGAACGCGTCGCCGGCCAAATCGCTGATTTCGATGAATGCCTTGCCCTGATCGTTTGCGAACAGCTGGTTGCGCCGGTCCAGCGGGAATACTTTGTCGGTGGGTTCGTGTGACTCGAACAGGGTAACCGCGCCATTGACGCTGAGCAGATCCAGCCAGCCATCGTTGTCAATATCCAGCCAGGCGGTGCCAAAACCCGAATACGGCAGGCTTGGGACGCCCAGGCCGGTTTCTGCTGTTTTGTCGTCGAACCAGCCGGTGCCGTCGTTGACATACAGGGTGTTGGTTTCGCGAACCAGGTGGGTCATGAACAGGTCTTCATCGCCGTCGCCGTCGAAGTCGGCCGCAGCCACGCCCATGCTCGCCTCGGGCATGCCATAACGGTTGACCGAGACACCGGCCAGCGGCGCGGTATCTTCGAATGTCCCGTCCTTTTGGTTGATCCACAACTGGTTGGCCACGCCGTCATTGCCGACATAGATATCCGGCCAGTGGTCGCCGTCGAAGTCGGCTGCGATGACGCCCAGCGCGCCACCGAAAACTTTGGTGATGCCTGATTTTTCGCTGATATCTTCGAAGCTGCCGTCGCCTCGGTTGAGAAACAGACGATCGGTGAGCGGCGCAAACGCCTGTGGGCCGCAATAATCGCGAGCGGTGGTTGCGGAACGGCATGGCTTCGGGTTTTCCATGTCGTAGGCTACATAATTGCCGACGTACAGATCGAGCCAGCCATCGAGGTTGATATCGATAAAGGCGGCGCTGACGCTCCAGCGCGGATCATCCACGCCCGCCTTGTCGGTGATGTCTTTGAAGGTGCCGTCGCCGTTATTCAGCCATAGCTGGTTGTGAGAGAAGTTGCTGATATACAAATCGATCCAGCCATCGTTATTGATATCGCCCGTCGCGACGCCCATGCCATAACCGCGAGCCCTGATGCCGCTTTTTTTGGTGACATCGGTAAAACGCAATCTGGATTTGCCCGGGGCGGTATCGTTCCTAAACAGGCGGTCTGTCAAAACAACACCCTTTTCCGGTGGCAGGATCGCCTCGCTCAGGGTCTTCCCCGGGCCGATCATATGACCCTGCAACAAATAAATATCCAGGTCGCCATCGCGATCGAAATCGAAAACAGCCACGCCGGCGCCCATGATTTCCGGCAAATAGAGTTCACCGGACATCCCGTTGAAATGGACAAAGTCCAGTCCGCTGGTCTTACCGGCTTCGATGAACAACGCTTCGCCTGTCTCATCCGCTGCCACCGCCATCAGCAGGCAACAGCAGAAAGCAGGGATAACGGCTTTTCTGAGGCGCGATTTATTCAAGGGGCCGCTCCCAGCGCCGGCAACAGGACCGGCCAGACATTGTTCAGCAACACTTCCTGTGCCGCCGCGTTGGGGTGGATACCATCCGCCAACATCAACTCCGGATCGAGCGCTATGTGCTCCAGGATAAACGGAATCAGCAACAGGCCGTATTGCTCGGCCAATTCCCGGTAAATCGCATGGAAGTCCTGGCCATAGGCCTGACCGTAATTGGGCGGAATCCGGATCCCGGCGAGCACGACGATCGCACCGGCCTCCTGGCAGGCCTCGACCATGTTTGCGAGGTTGCCGCGGGTTATTTCCAGCGGCAGTCCGCGCAGACCGTCATTGCCACCGAGCTCGATGATCACGATAGTTGGCCGAAAGCGCTCCAGCGCTCGCTGCAGCCGGTAACGGCCACCTTGGGTCGTATCGCCAGTGATGCTGGCATTAACAACATGATAATCGTAACCTTGAATGCGCAGTCTGTTTTGCAGCAACGACACCCACGATTGTTCCAGCGTCATGCCATACGCGGCGCTCAGGCTGTCGCCAACGACCAGTATGGTGGAGTTTTCCGCATGGACAACGTCAATCGGCAACGCCGTGAGCCAAAGCAGTGTCAATAATCTGATCATGTCACCCTATACTTCCGCAGAACCCGTTTTGAAAACCTGTGCACTGACCAAGAAGGTTAGCAGCCCCGAGGGCAGCTTAACCATACTGGATAATGTCAACCTGGAGATTTATGCCGGCGAGTCGGTAGCCGTGATCGGTGTTTCCGGCGCGGGCAAGTCGACGTTGCTGGCTATGCTTGCCGGCCTGGACGAACCCAGCACCGGTCAGGTCTGGCTCAATAATACCGAAATTACGGCGCTGGATGAGGATGGCCGTGCGGTTGCCCGCGCCGAGCACGTGGGCTTCGTCTTCCAGTCTTTCCACCTGATTCCCTCGCTGACCGCGCTGGAAAATGTGATGTTGCCACTGGAACTGGCGGGCAGGGAACATGCGGAGGACGAGGCGCTGTCCGTGCTGACCAAGGTCGGGCTGTTGCAACGCAAAGGTCATTACCCCCGACATTTGTCGGGCGGGGAAAAGCAGCGAGTCGCCATTGCCAGGGCGTTCGTTACCCGGCCGGCGGTCCTGTTCGCCGATGAACCGACCGGCAACCTGGATAGCAAGACGGGCGGATTGATTATCGATCTGCTGTTCGACCTGAACAAGGAATCCGGTACTACGCTGGTCCTGGTCACCCACGATATTTCCATGGCCGAGCGTTGCGACCGCGCCATCCATATCGAATCCGGCCGCATCCTCGATCCGGCCGTCGCCTGATATGCTCAGTCTGCGACTGGCACTGAAGACTCTGGCGCGTGACTGGAAGTCGGGTGAGCTGCTGGTTTTGTCGCTCGCGATCATGGTTGCGGTCGCCGCGTTGACCGCCGTTTCGTTTTTTACCGACAGAATTTCCCAGGCGGTCAAACTGCAGGCCAGCGAGGCGTTGGCAGCGGATCTGAGCTTGCAGAGCACCGGGCCATTGCCGCAGAACTACAGCCAGGCGGCGCGGGCGGCTGGCCTGGATATTGCCAATGTCGTTTCCATGGCCAGCGTGGTGTTTGCCGGCGAAGGCAATGCGTTGGCCAATGTGCGTGCGGTCAGCGATGGCTACCCGCTGCGCGGCCGCATGAAGATAGCCGATGGCTTGTTGCTGCCGGCACGGGCCGCGGACGCGATCCCGGCGCCGGGGGAGGCCTGGGCGTCGACCCGGTTACTGGCCAGGCTTGGCGCCGATGTAGGCGGCACCATCGAGGTGGGTACGGCCAGGCTAAAACTTGCCCAGGTCCTGACATACCGGCCGGATCGCGGCATGCGGTTCATCGATATTGCGCCCAGCCTGTTGATCAATGAAGCGGATCTGGACGCCACCGGCTTGATTCAGCCCGGCAGCCGGGTTCGCTACCTGATGTTGTTTGCGGGCGATCGCGGCCAGGTCCGCCGCTTCAAGGCTGAATTGCGGGAAATGCTGGGTGACGGCGAGCGTCTTCGGGATATAGCCGATGTCGGCCCGCAAATCAGCTCGGCGATGGATCGGGCCCAGCGCTTTCTGAACTTGTCGGCGCTGGTCAGTGTGTTTCTGGCCGCGGTCGCAGTGGCGATGGCCGCTCGCCGATATGTCAGTCGGCGGCTGGACACAGTTGCTTTGATGAAATGCCTGGGTGCGAAACAGGGGCTGATTCTGCGGGTCAGCGTCATTCAGTTATTGCTGATGTCGGTGATTGCCGGGTTGCTCGGTGTCTGGTTCGGTTATATCGCGCAGGCCGGGCTGAGTTTTATTATGCGAGACCTGATTGGCAGCGAATTGCCGCCGCCCGGATGGAAGCCGGTTTTCCTCGGCCTGGCGACATCGGTAAGCGTGTTGACCGGATTCGCGTTGCCGGGTTTCATGCAACTGGGACAGACCCCGCCGCTGCGTGTACTCAGACACGATATGGGACCCCCGCCGTTACGCTACTCGGTTTCCTACGGGGCCGCGATGGCATCGATGCTGCTGGTCCTTTGGTGGGTAGTCGGAGACGCTGGATTGCTGATCCGTATCGCCATCGGCAGCATCATCGCGATGATGATACTGATGGGCGCCGGCTGGCTGCTGGTGCGCATGCTCAGCGGAATCCGCGGCGCGGCCGGGGTAGCCTGGCGTTATGGTCTGGCCAATATTTCTCGACGTGGCCGCGATAGCGCAATCCAGGTTGTGGCTTTCGGGCTGAGCCTCATGGTCTTGTTGTTGCTGACTGTCGTGCGCAACGACCTGATGGACCTGTGGCGCAACAGCCTGCCCGCCGATGCGGCCAATCGCTTTTTAATCAATATCCAACCGGATGAAGTATCCGGCGTCGATGATTTTCTGGCCAGTCGTGGTCTTGGCCGCCTGGAATTCGTGCCGATAGTGCGCGCGAGGATGACCGCCATTAACGACGTCTCATTGCGCGATCGTGAATTTACCGATCCCGATGGACGGCGGCGCGCCAGCCGCGATGCCAACCTGAGCTGGGCCAGTACTTTAGCCGGCGACAACCAGGTCGTCGCCGGGCGCTGGTGGGGTGAGGTCGTTCCCGAGCACCCCGAAATCTCGGTCGAACAAGGATACGCGGACGACCTCCAGCTCGAACTCGGCGATATCATTAGCTTCAATATCGCGGGAGAAACGGTATCGGCAACGGTAACCAGCTTCCGTACGGTCGAGTGGGATTCTTTCAAACCCAATTTCTTCATCATTTTTTCGCCTGGCGCACTCGAACCGTATCCCGCGACTTACATCAGCAGTTTTTATGCCCGCGAAGGGCAGGACGCGGAAATCCTTGACCTGGTTCGCCGCTACCCCAGCATCACGGTGATCGATATCGACGCGATCATGAGCCAGGTACGCGGCGTCATGGACAAAGCGGCGCTCGCCGTGCAAGCGGTTTTCCTGTTTACCTTGTTTGCCGGCCTGATGGTCTTGCTGGCTGCGGTACAGGCCACGCGGGACCAGCGCCTGTATGAGGCGGCGATATTGAGAACGCTGGGCGCAAAACGCAGGCAGATCCTTTGGGGTGTAGCCACTGAATTTTCCGTGATCGGTCTGTTGGCCGGAGGGCTGGCGGCGTCAGGCGCCAGCGCGGCCGGGTGGTTTCTCGCGGAAAGTCAGTTCCAACTGGAGTATCATTTCGATCCGGTGTTATGGCTGACCGGGCTGATTGCCGGCATGGCGATCGTCGGTCTGGCCGGCACTCTCGCGACTCGCTCGGTGCTGAATCACCCGCCGGTCCATACGCTACGCCAGGCGTAGCGACAATCGATGACGCAAGGAGTTTGCCGTGAAAAAATCGCTGACCGCGGGATGGTTGATTGCTTCAGTATTTTTTCTTGTCGCCTGTAGTCAGGATAACGGTACGGCAAGAGAAGATCATGGCGAGGCTGCTGGCAGCGCTGATGCAGAAATCGTAATAAGTATCAGCAACCATGATAACGAAGTCGACCTGGTGCTGACGGCTGAATCGCTTTACCTGCAATTGTCCGCGGAAAAACTGGCCGAAATCAAAGCCGAATTCGATGACGAGCGTGCGGATGAGGAAGACAATGCGCTGGCCAGCGCGATAAAGAGCGTTGTGCTCGATAACGTAGAGAAATTCTTACTGCAGCGAATCGAATACCCGCTCGAGGAAATCGAATCGATGTATTGGGACGACGGGGAAATCGTCATCGAGGTCGAGGAAGAGAATTTTATTTCCTTCGACGACGTTCAGGGTGATGGGGGCAACATACTGGAAACCTTCGACGAGGAACATGCCCTGGAGTTCATCGAGGCTTTCGAAAAAATTCGCGGCGGTTCCTGACTTGCTTAACGACAATTGTTAACGGATTTTTAGCACCCGTGCGTGTCCGCCACGCCCGGTCAGTACACGAACGCGTTCCCCTTCGAAGAATTCGACTGTCGCGGCCTGAACGATGGCGATTACCCTGCCGTTGTCCATTTCAATGGTAATTTCCTGGCCGTCCTGTTCCGTGATTTTCTTTTCGATCGCCTGGCCGGCGACCGCGCCGACAACGGCGCCGACGGCCCCGGCGACCTGCCGGCCGCCACCGTCGCCGATCTCGCGTCCGATCTCATAACCGATCGCGCCGCCGCCGACCAGGCCGAGCCGGGTTGCCCTGCCATCGATGACGACCGGAACGACCATCAGCACTTCGCCGTAACGAACATCCATGGCGCGCAAGGTGTCCTTGCGACTGTAGACCTCGCCGGCAGTATTCGGCGTCGCGCAACCGGCCAGTAATCCGACCGTGCAAAGCAGTGAAATCAAGGCGGTTTTCATAGTCGCGCTCCGTACAATCGAGGTCCTGATAATAACGCACCAGGCGGCCATCGGTTGACCGGCTGGCGCCTCGGTGACATGCAGGCTAGTCGCTATCGATAAAGTGGGCCAGATCCTTTTTGTATTTGACCAGCGAAGGCGGGTGCAGGTACATCATGTGCCCGGACTCATACATCTCGATCGTGATGTTCTTTTGCTGCTCTGCAGAAATCGTCAGATGATCGATCATGTATTCGGTGGCAAAAGCCGGTGTTGCGAGATCGTAGTAGCCTTGTTGAACGAGCACCCGGAGTTCCGGGTTGTCGTTCATCGCGCGGGACAAATCAGGCATCGTATTCGGCGATGGCATCGGGAAATTGCTGCCAGGCTGCGAGTGACCCCAGTCCCATTTCATGAACAACCGACCGCTGATTTTGTAGTCCTTGTCGCGGCCGAATTTCAGGTCATTGTGATAATAATCCAGGAAATTGCTGACGAACGCCGGTCTTACCGAAGTAAACATCGGGTCATAATCCATTTCCTCGCCTAACAGGTTCAGACTGTTGCCGGTAAACCGGGAATCAATTCTTCCGGCAGTCAGTTTCCTGTCACGCAGCAGTTCCTGCGCAAATTGCTGATGTGAAATGCGCAGATTGGCGCGATCAACATAGTCTTCGCTTAGCCCCAGGTATCTGGAAATTCGGGCGATCACCGCCTGGCGCTCATCCGCGCCAAGGCGATTACCCTTCATCAACGCCGGGCCATAGACATCGACCGCGAACTGTTTCACTTCCTCGTAGAATGCCGCGAGGTCGGCTGGCTTGCTTGCAATGGCATCGTGATACCAGGCGGTGGCGGCCAGCGTCGGCAAATACAGGATATGCGGTAAATCCTCACCGGCGCCGTCCACGCCCACCGCAAAATTGAGAAACGGCGATACCAGGATGACGCCATCGAATGCCATGCCATGTTTACTCTGCACATAGTTGATGACACCGGCCGAACGCATGCCGCCATAGCTTTCACCGAGCAGATATTTTGGCGAACGCCAGCGGCTGTTTTCAGTCACGTACTGCTCGATAAAGTCGGACACGGTCTTGATATCCGCATCGACGCCCCAGAATTCCTCGCCCTCGGCGTCACCGATCGGCCGGCTGTAACCGGTGCCGACCGGGTCGATCATGACCAGGTCGGTCCGGTCGATGATGCTGTATTCGTTGGCGACACGTTCGAAGGGCGGGCCGGTAAAACCGGCATCTTCCGTTTTCACGATGACCGGGCCGAGTACACCCATGTGCAGCCAGATTGATGAGGACCCCGGACCGCCGTTGTAAGCGAACATGATCGGACGATCGGCCAGGTCAGATACACCGTCCTTCAAATACGCGGTATAGCCAAAGGTGGCAAGCGGATCGCCATCGTCATCCTTGAGGATGATGGTGCCGGCTACCGCCGTGTAGCGGACGGTATTTCCGTCGATCCGGACCTGGTGTGAGGTGATCGAGCTTTCAGCCTTCGGTTCTTTGGCCTCCTGTTTGGATTCCCCGTTTTCCTCATCCTGAGACAAGCCAACGCCGGAATATACAGTCAGAAAAAAGATCAGCAGCAGTTTGATTCTCATATTGATTTACCCTTCGAGTCTGCAGGTTGTAAAATGCGAGGGCCGTCGCCTACCCCTGGTTTCGATGTTATCCGCCAAGCGTAGAAGCACCGGCCGCGGACGGCAAGCCCGGACGCTGCTGTTAATCTGTTTTTCAGGGCGTTTTGTCGTGCGACATGCTGGCTATAGAATCCAGCTCATCCCAGCGTGCATAGCTTTGATCCAGTTCGGCGTTGACTTCGTTCAGCCGTTCGAGCGCCGGCTCCGTCTGCGCATGGGGCAGGCGGAAAAATTCCGGCTCATTGACCCGGGCCATCAATTCGGCCTGCTCGGTCTCAAGCGCGGCAATGGTTTCGGGTAGCGCCTCCAGTTCGTTTTTTTCACGGTAAGTCAGCTTGCGCGGCTTCGCTGACTTGCTTTGCGGTTTTTTCCTGGCGGCAACGGCTTTGGCTGGATTTTCCTGGCGTCGTTGTTCTTCCCGTGCCTGGTGATATTCCCACCATTCGCTATAGCCGCCGACATGCTCGCTGATGACGCCATCGCCACCAAAAACCAGCACACTGGTGACCACATTATCGAGAAAGGCGCGGTCATGGCTGACCAGCAGCAGTGTGCCGGGGTAATCCGCGACCAGTTCCTCGAGCAACTCCAGGGTCTCGATATCCAGGTCGTTGGTGGGTTCGTCCAGGACCAGCAAATTGGCTGGCTGAGCGAACTTTTTTGCCAGCATCAGACGATTGCGCTCGCCGCCCGACAAGGTGCTGACCGGTGACTCGAATCGTTCGGGCGGGAACAGAAAACTTCGCAGATAGCCGGCCACGTGGCGGCGATGGCCATTGATCATGATGTACTGGCTGCCATCGGCCACATTGTCCATGACCGATTTTGCAAAATTCAGCTGCTCACGTTGCTGATCGAAATACGCGACCTGCAGTTGCGTGCCTTTGCGTATGGTTCCCCGGTCGGGTTCGAGTTCGCCGAGCAGCAGTTTGATCAAGGTCGATTTTCCCGATCCGTTGGCGCCGATCAGGCCAACCCGGTCTCCCCGCATCACGCGAAGGTTCAGGTCATTGACGATCGGCGTATCCGCATAGGCAAAGCTGACATGCCTGGCTTCGAACACCAGCCGGCCCGAATGCTCGCCTTCATCCAGTTTCAGGTTGGCCTTGCCCGATCGACTGCGGCGCTGACGCTGCTCTTCCCGCATGGCTTTGAGCGCGCGGACCCTGCCTTCGTTGCGCGTGCGCCGGGCCTTGATGCTCTTGCGGATCCACGCCTCTTCCTGCGACAGTTTCTTGTCGAACGCGGCATGTCGCTTTACTTCCTCTTCGAGCTGTTTCGCCCGGCCCTCCAGGTACTTGTCGTAGCCGACGGACCAGGACGATATTGCGCCACGATCCAGGTCGAGGACGCGAGTGGCCAGCCGCCGGGCCATGGCGCGGTCGTGGGTAACGAACAACAGGGAACCCGCATAGCGGAGCATGTATTCTTCCAGCCAGCGGATGGCCGCAATATCCAGGTGGTTGGTTGGTTCGTCCAGCAGCAACAAATCGGGCGCGCTGACCAGCACGCGCGCCAGCATCACTCGCCGGCGCCAGCCGCCGGAGCGGGTGCTCATAAGTTCACTGCCATCCAGTCCCAGGCGAGAGAGCACGGTTTCGACTTTCTGCTCTATTTGCCAGCCATCGGCGGCTTCCAGTTCATGCTGCAGTTCGGCCAGGCGTTTTTCGGTGGCCTTGGTGTGCTTGCTCGCGAGATCCGCCGCCGCCCGGTGATAAGCGGACAGCATGGCGCCAAGCTTTGGCAGGCCGCCGGCCACGACTTCGAACACGGTCTCCTCGCTCTCGAGCTGCACTTCCTGCGCCAGGTGTGCGACCCGAATCCCGGGCCGGACCCAGACCTCACCGTCATCGGGTGCGGTTTCGCCGCTGATCAGTTTCATCAGCGAGGACTTGCCTTCGCCATTGCGGCCGACCAGGCACACCCGTTCCGCCGGATGGATTTCCAGCGTGACCTGGTCCAGCAGGGGCCGGTGCCCATAGGCAAGCGAGACTTTGTCGAGGCGAATGAGTGGCATGGGATCGGATGATAGCAATGAAGGCTTGCCGGGGCGGCAAGGAATCAGCGGGTCCGGGCATGACCGATCGACCAGCGCAAACCCTGGGCATGGTCTATATTCAATTAAACGTTGGGTCTTTTGGCCGGGCATCTGCTGGCGCCGCTGGCAAACCAGGAGCAGAACAATGAAAAGAAGGGAATTTTGCAAGTCCGCATTCGCCGCCGGTACGCTGGCATCGCTGCCGATGTCGCAGGCCATGGCGGCCGCGATAAGCTCCATGTCGGTATTGTCATCGATTACCGCGACCAAGCTCGGTGGTCAGCAGACGGTCATCGAAAAGGCCGCGATCAAAGAGTTCAGGGACAGCCTGCAGGGGCAGTTGCTGATGCCCGGTAACGGCGCCTATGAAGTCGCGCGCAGGCTTTGGAACGGCATGATCGATAAACACCCGGCGTTGATCGCTTTTTGCGCCAACGCGGCCGATATCGCTCACGCGGTTTCTTTTGCCAGGGATCACGAATTACTGGTCGCGATCAAGGGCGGCGCACACAGCTTTTCCGGAAAATCCTCGTGTGATGGTGGCCTGATGATCGATTTGTCCGGCATGAAAGGCATCGAGGTAGACGCCGAAAAACGTATCGCCAGGGTCCAGCCGGGTGTGCTCGGCGGCGAGCTCGACGTGCAAACCCAGCAGCACGGGCTGGCAGCGATGACCGGGGCTATCGCGCATACAGGGATCGCCGGTCTGACCCTCGGCGGTGGTCTTTCCCGGGTCAGCCGTAAATACGGCCTGATGATCGATAGCTTGAGATCGGCCGATATCGTCACGGCCGATGGCAGGCATCGCCATGCCAGCGCCGATGAAAACCCGGATTTGTACTGGGCGTTGCGCGGTGGTGGCGGCAATTTCGGTGTCGTGACTTCGTTCGAATACGATTTGCACGCGGTTGGGCCGGAGTTGCTCGCTGGCACTGTGGTATATCCGTACGAGCAGGGCAGGGATCTGCTGAGCTTTTACCAGGAATTCGCGGCGGCAGCGCCGGACGAACTCAGTGCGAAGATTTCGATGGGTACCTCACCGGAGGGTGAGCGATTCGTTGGCATCGAAGTGATTTATGTCGGGGACCCGGCCGCTGGCGAACGTGCGATCGAGCCGCTGCGAAAATATGGCAGTCCGATGTCGGACAGTATCGGCCTGATGCAATACAACACTTTGCAAACCGGCGCCGATGTAGCGTTACGTCACGGATTGATGTATTACCTGAAATCCGGGTTTGTAGACGAATTCTCAACCGGGTTGATTGACGATTTGCTGGGCAATTTGCCTCAGGATGCGGCGGTCATGATTTTTACAGATCACCTGCGCGGAGCCATTTCCAGCGTCGGGCAGGAGGAAACCGCTTTTGCGCACCGGAATGCGTTTGCCCTCATCGGAGTTCTTGGCGTATGGGCGGAACCGGCACGGAATGAAGCCAATATCGCGAAGGTGCGTAGTTACTACAACAGCTGGCACGATCATACGATCGGCTATTACACTAACCTCAACGACGAAAGCGAAAAGAAGACCCATTCGAACTATGGGCCCAATTATCCGCGCCTGGTCAAGATAAAGAATCGTTACGATCCAAAGAACATGTTTCGCCTGAACGCGAATATCAGCCCGTCAGGTTAGCGGGCCGGGGGAAGTTTGCTGTGGTTAAACAAAACCCCGCCCTCCGTGGCGGGGTTTTGCTGACCTGCATGGGGTCGGTGGACCTGGTGTCGCTCACCAGCGCAGCGTGAATAGCGACGGAGCGCTCGGCGCGGTGCCGAAGTTGCTGTGGTTCTGGTGACGACGACGCATCCGCCTGGCCCGCGCTTGTTCCCGGGCTACCTGATTCTCATCAGTGGTCTGGGTCTTTGCTTGGTAAAGGTTCATCGCTTCTCTCCTTCAAAAGATGTGCATCTGAATCACGGGAACTATAGTAATGCCTTGATAAAACAATAAAAATCGATATAATTTCACCTATTAATGTGAGTTTTAATCACAGCTATGAAAAAACTTCCACCATTGAATGCACTGCGAGCCTTCGAGGCCGCCGCACGCCACAAGAGCTTCACGGCGGCGGCGAGCGATCTGTTCGTTACCCATGGCGCGGTGAGCCGCCAGATCCGGCACATCGAGGAATTCCTGGGTCGCCGCCTGTTTGAAAGGCTGCCCCGTGGCGTCGAGTTGACCGATGAAGGCAGGGAATACGCCGCGGTCATCCGGCGCGCCCTGGAACAGGTGGCGGAGGCCTCGGACGCCATCCGGACGCGTGCGGACGAGAAGCAGATCCTGACGATCAGCACCACGCCGCGGTTCGCAGTCGGCTGGCTGATGTCGCGCCTGCACCTTTTCCAGCGCGATTATCCGCAATATGGCATCCGCATCAGTTCGACCACGCGGCTGGTCAATTTCGAGCGCGAACGGATCGACGTGGCTATCCGCTATGGCCGTGGCAACTGGCCGGGATTATCGGTTACCCGGTTGTTCGACCATGAGGAGGTGCCGGTCTGTGCGCCGGCGCTGCTGGATGGACCCAACGCTTTGCGATCTCCCGAGGACCTGGCGCGGGTCCGGCTGTTGCATGACGGCAGCTATCAGTACTGGAGGTCATGGCTGGATTTCGCCGGTATCGACAATGTGGACCCACACGAGGGCTGGGTCATGGACGACCCCAATGTCCTGTTCCAGGCGGCGATGCAGGGGCAGGGCGTCGCCCTGGCCAACCCGCGGACCGTCGAAACGGAGTTGCGCGACGGCAAGTTGGTCCAGCCGTTCGACCTGATCCTGGCCACCGACGTCGCGGCTTACGCCGTCTGTCCGGAGCAAAACGCCGACGATCCCAAGATTCGTGCAATGATCGAATGGCTGGTCGCGCAGGCCGAAGCGCAGGAGTAGGGGCTTGGTTGGTGCTATGATTTCAGCCGGTATCCCATTGAGCGGGGCTTCGTCTTGAACCAAAACGGCGGGTTTTTCCAGGAACTCAAACGCAGAAATGTTTTTCGCGTTGCCGCCGTCTATGGCGTCGTCGGCTGGTTGCTCGTCGAAGTCGCCTCGGTCATTTTTCCGACCTTCAACGCACCCGAATGGGTGATGCAGGTCTTCACTTCCTTGATGATCCTCGGGTTCCCGGTCGCTTTGGTGTTTGCCTGGGCGTTCGAGATCACGCCCGAGGGCATCAAGCTTGAAAAGGACGTCGACCGCAGTCAGTCCATCACCCATGTCACCGGCCGGAAACTGGATTTTACGGTTATTGCTATCCTCGCCGCGATCATCGTGTGGTTCGCCGCGGACAAATTCTTCCTGTCCGGCGATCAGCTACAGACCACCGCCGACCACTCGCTCGATCGCCGTTCCATCGCCGTGCTGCCTTTTGCCAATCGCAGCTCGGCACAGGAAAACGCGCAATTTCTGGCCGATGGCATCCACGACGACTTGTTGACCCTGCTCGCCAACCTGGGTTCGATGAAGGTGATATCGCGTACCTCGGTCATGGAATATCGCGACACGACCAAGAACATAAAAACCATCGGCGAGGAACTGGGTGTGGCGACCATCCTGGAAGGCGGCGTACAGCGCGCCGGCAACCAGGTGCGCATCAATGTGCAGTTGATCGATGCCGGCACCGATGAGCACATCTGGGCCAAGACCTATGACCGCACGCTGACCGCCGAGACCCTTTTCGCCATCCAAAGTGAAATTGCGGCATCGATCGCCGAGCATCTCGAGGCGGCGCTGTCGCCTGATGATCGGGAATTACTGGAAAAAAGGCCGACCGGGAACCTGGAAGCCTACAACGCCTACCTGATGGCCGGACAGTTCTACGTCCGATCGGGATTCGACGATCTTTTTCAAGCCGAAAATTACTACCGGCAGGCGATTGAGCTGGATCCCGATTATGCGGCTGCCCACACGGGCCTGGTGCGAACCTACAACCAGCTTGCGGATACGGGCGCCATTACGCTCGCCGAACTCGAGGAGAAGGCCGGGCCCATCGCTGAAAGAGCCATCGTGCTGGATAGCCAGTCGGGTGAAGTTTGGGCTGCGTTGGCTGCTTTTCGATTTTTTACCAATGGCGATAGCGTTGAGGAAATTTTTCAAAAGGCACTGTCGCTAAGCCCGAATAATTCAATGGTTCTACAGGGCTATGCCAAGTATCTGAGAAAAGAAGGGCGCTATGAAGAAGCGATCCCGTATATCGAAAAGGGTCTGGCTATCGATCCATTGGCCACCGATCACCTGTTCGAACTTGGCCGGGCGCATGTTTATCTGGGCCGCTTCGATGAGGCGCTGGCCGCGTTTGCGAAGTTGCGCGTACTCAGACCGACCAACCCGCAGGGGTACTATGGCGCGTCAGGCGTCTATGGGACATTGGGCGATTTTGCCAACGCTCTTATTTTACAGGAGCAGGCCGTCCGGCTGGATCCGGACGATCCCGAGACAATGAGCTTTATTGCGTGGAACTACATGGAATTGGGTGACGAGCAATTAGCTCTTGAGTGGCTGAATCGGGCGATGGCTACCGGCACGGGTCAGGCCCTTCCTCTGGCTATGGCCGCTGCCTTCAAGGTGTATGCTGGCGAATACGAAGAGGCGGCCGCGATTGCGCGAACCGCGTTGGAAAATCAGGTCGATAATCGCTGGGGATCGCATACGATCTATTTGAGAGTTTTGCGAGATGCTGCGTTGCGCTCCGGGGATTATAAAGAAGCATTGAATTGGTACCGGCAGTTAATGCCGGATTTGTTCGCAAAACACGTTGAAATCACCCAGTTCAATACGCGGGACGCGGTGAATCTGGCCTTGTTGCTGCGCGAGTCGGGTGAGCAAGAGCGAGCAAACCGGTTGCACAACGCCGTGCAGATGTTTGATGACCCCACTTACCGGTCATATTTCTACAATGGTTCGCGCGGAATCGCCAACGTTCATGCCCTGGCTATAGCGGGACGGACCGAGGAGGCGATAAAGGCATTGCGAGTCGCCGTGGATAACCGGTTTCGATTCGGCTGGAATTGGTTTGCCGAACTGGATCCCAATATGGAATCGTTGCGTGATGACCCGCGCTATCAGGGCATGATTGCCGAAATCAAAGCGGACATGGCGGGGCAACTGGAACAATTGCGTGTAAAGCAAGCCCAGGTTGGCGAATAGCGAGGATCGCCGATAACGCATTCCACCGTCTATTTTTCCGCGGTGCTTTCGTGATCCGTCAAATAATGGGCGAGCGCGGAGCCGGCATAGTAACCGCCATAAGCGGCGATAAACCATAACCATATCCGGTTGGTCTCTATTTCTGACATCCAGTAAGCCGGCCACGTGACAGCGACAATAAAATTGACCAGCGCTTCGACAAAGATGTTGATGAGGAGGTTTAGATTCAGCCGCGATATCAAATCGCCAAAACCGCTTATCCCACCTAGAAAGTCAATGAATTCATACCATTCAACCAGGACATAAGTCATCAGGGCGACGGCGCCGTAAAAGCCACCGCCAAATACAAACCACTTTTTGTACAACGGGTTGTTTTTGAATTTATGTTTGTCTTTCTTGCGCTCTTTGGACATGCGCTTCAATTCTTTGTGAAAGTCTGCTACTCGATCGGGCCGCTTGATTTGACCGAGGTGCAGACCCCAGTAGATCAGGCCGAAACTAAAGGCGCCCACCAGCACAGCGGCTTTCAGTATGGCTTCGAAGAATTCCAGTATCATCGGGTGCAGTGTCGCTCAGCGGAATTTTCAGGTGCCGGACATCGAAAGTTCGCCCCGTTTCCGGATGCGGATATCCGGCATCAACCCACCGAGGTCGATCGTTGCCGAAAATTCATAGCTCACCAATTCCTTTGGGTTTCTGAGCAGATCGACAAGCAGGGCGGCGCTGGCTACCAGGTTCGCCTGGGCCAGGATCGGGTACTCGCCCTCCCCATTTGCCTCGACACTGCCCAGCGCATCGGCAGTACCGCTAATGATCCGATGGCCTTCGATACTGGCCGCATAGGAGATTGCCTCCAGCCTCAGCGTAACCGGGTTCGGGTTCTTGATATGCAGCATGATTTCAAAATTCAGGGCAGTACCGTCGGAGGGCAAAGCCCGAAACGAGCTTACGGTGATTTCAGGTTGCTGGATATCAAACAGCAAGGTTGAGCACGCCGCGCCCATCGCCATCAGCAATACAACAAATATTCTGCACAATGGTCTCATCGGCTGGTCCTTGATTCTGCCTAGGAGTCTGCGTCCATCAAGCTCAAAATCACCGTGCCTTCCTCGTCTGCCGTAGCCTCGATCGAGATCGGTTTGCAGCAGACCTCGCAATCTTCCACGTAAACCTGATGATCAACGCTGCAATCGACGACCAATGTAATCTGTTCCCCACAGTAAGGACAGCAGGCCCGTACCGTTTTCGTCTCGTTCAGCATTCTTGTCAGTACTTTACCCTATCGCTCGCCCGATTCGGAGCGCCTGGCGGCAGGTCCCTGGAAATTGACCAAGAATAGAGCAAAACCAGTCAATTCAAAGCCTCCAGCTCGTCAGATTGTGATCCAGGTCACTGATTGCCGTTATGTAAGGTCACTACAATTAGCCTTGGTTTTTTCGCAAGTGAATCCATGTACGCAGATCCGCATATTATCAGCTCTTTGAGCGCTGCCGCCGCGGCGGCGGTTTTATTTTTGCTCGGCAGTAAAATCTGGGATTACGCCGATACCTGGTTACGGGCGCAGACGCCGTTCGCATCGATGATAAAAAGGGAAGCAGTCGGCAATTACTACAAGACGCTCAAAAAAATGGAAGCGTCTATTAATACACATGCCGCCGCCATTGCCGTTGCGGTTTTGGTGTTTCTCAGCATTTTCTTTTTCGCGAGCGAACCGTGGTATTCCCCGCTCGACAACATGAGCTGGTGGGTGGTTTTTGCTTTCCTGAGTACCCTGCTGGTAATGGAAATCGTCAGCCTGATTCGGCTTCAGCGTTCCCGTTTCCTGCTCGCCAAACAGCTGGATGCCAGGATCACGGCCGCGCAGGGATTACAAGTCGTTGCGACCAAGGGCAACCATATTTTCCATTCCATCGCGATTGGCGATGAGCTGATAGATCATGTCGTCGTGGGATCGGATGGTATCTATGCGGTTCATGTGCTGGTCCGCAATCCGAAGAAACACGGCACGGTCAATCTCCGAGACAACAAGCTTTTATTTGGTCAAAACGCGCCCGCGTACAACCTCGATAGCTGGAACAAGACGCTCAAGGCTTTTGCGACGATACTGAACGGTGTGCTTGGCCACCCGGTCCGCGTCATGTCGGTTATCGCTGTCCCCGGCTGGTTGACCGGTGATTATGGTTCGGATCGCCACCTGATCGCGAACCAGGACAACCTGATCACGCTGACCGGATGGAAACATGCCGACGCCTACCTGATGAACGATGACGTCGAGAAAGTAAAACACTATCTGGAAATGCAGTAAGGGTTTCCGCCCAGGAAAGGCTCGCACAGCGTCGCTCAGCCCCGGCTCACACAACACGCGTTCAGCTTGTCGCCATCAAAATGCCTGAAATAACCAGCGGAGAATCAACTATCTCCACATTGGCCCGGTACACGCCGGGCAACTGATTTGCGAGGTGTTGATATTCGCCCCTAGCGTCTTGACGTTAAGACGTCAAGACGCTAGTGTTGAGTTATGAACGAAACCGCCCAAAAAAGAGCCACCGTTTACTTCGACCCGTTACTACATCGCGCGCTGCGTCTAAAAGCGGCTGCAACCGATCGCAGTATTTCCGAACTTGTCAACGAGGCCGTCAAAGCCGCCCTTGCGGAAGACGCCAGCGACATTGAGGCCTTCGAAGTTCGGGAAAAAGAACCAGACTATGCGTTTGAGGACGTCGTTAAGGACTTGAAACGACGTGGCAAAATATAGTCTGCGGATTAAGAAATCGGCCCGTAAAGAACTTGAATTGATCGCCACGAAGGCGGATCGGCGGCGCGTTATCAGGCGTATAAAATCACTCGCTGATAATCCAAGACCTCCTGGTGCATTGAAGTTGTCAGGCCTCGAGCGTTATCGAATCCGCCAGGGTCGCTATCGCATTCTCTACACCATCGAGGATGCGGTATTGATCGTCCACCTAATCAAAATCGGCGATCGCAAGGATGTCTACCGAAGCAAGTAGGCAACGATTCATAAATAAATCAGAGGTTCCCAAAGTCACTTCATACAAAAAGCGTTCAGCTTGTTGCCGTCCAGATCCCTGAAATAACCCGCGTAGAACCCGCCGTCGCGACGTTTACCCGGCGCCCCCTCGTCCTTTGCGCCCAGTTCCAATGCCTTGGCATGCAGTTGATCCACTTTGTCTGGAGAATCGACGCTGATAGCTACCATGCTTCCGTTGCCGACGGTCGCCGGGTTGCCGTCATTGGGCTTGATCACGGATATAGCTGGCGTGGTCGGGGAAACGCTCCACGCGATAAAGGTTGCCGATTCCATGAACCGGCTCGCACCCAGCTCACCCAGGAGCGCATCATAAAATGCGGCCGCGCGTTCGATATCGTTAGTCCCCAGGGTTACGTAACCAATCATTGCCAGTCTCCTTTACCAGGCGCGGGCGGATTTACCCGAAATATTTTCGTTGTGCAGTTTAGCAGATCATTATCTATACTGTTTGCGGAATGAAACGGATGGGAATGAAATGACAATCAGATGGGCAGTTATTGCAACGATTCTGACGGGCATGATCGCTTGTGCGCCAGACAGCCCGGATAGAAGCCCCGCATACCTGTCCGTTGGCCAGCTTCAGGAGGCGATGACGAGCGGCGAGTTCAGTTCTGCGGAACTGGTGTCTCACTTGCTCGCACGCATTGAAGAAATCGATCGCAGCGGACCCGGTCTTCATTCGATCATCGAGATCAACCCCGATGTCCTGGCGATCGCGACTGCCCTGGACGATGAGCGCAGGGCAGGGCGCGTGCGAGGGCCGTTGCATGGCATACCGGTCGTGTTAAAGGCCAACATCGATACCGGCGATGCCATGGCGACGACCGCCGGTTCTTTGGCGCTGGCCGGTCATCGAGCGCCGGACGATGCATTCCATGTTGCGGCATTGCGGGAAGCGGGCGCGATCATCCTGGGCAAGGCCAACCTGAGCGAATGGGCTAATTTCAGGTCTTCCGATTCGTCCAGCGGCTGGAGCGGGATCGGTGGGCAGACCAAAAACCCTTATGTGCTGGACCGCAACCCTTGCGGCTCATCGAGTGGATCGGCGGTTGCAGTAGCGGCGGGGCTGGTGCCGCTGGCAGTCGGTACCGAGACCGACGGGTCGGTCACCTGCCCATCCGGTATCAACGGTATCGTCGGGATCAAGCCAACGGTAGGGCTGGTCAGCCGTGACGGGATCATCCCGATCTCTCATACGCAGGACACCGCCGGTCCGATGGCGACAAGCGTCCGGGATGCGGCCATTCTGTTGACCGCCATGGCGAAAGAGGACGAAACGGATCCAGCGTCCTCGAACCATCCGGGTGATCGGGACTACACAGCGGGGCTTGATTCAGCTTCCCTCGATGGCGTGCGCATTGGCGTCTGGCGTAAGTATCACGGTGCCGATCGTCGCCCCAGGGTAAAAGCAATTTTCGAGCGCACTATTACCCGGCTTGATGATCTTGGCGCGACAATTATCGATCCGATCGGTTTTAATATCCCGGTAGGCGCCAACGATGCTGAGTACGAGTTATTGTTGTACGAATTCAAGGCGGGCCTCACCAAGTATCTCGCTGATGCCGGCGTCGACCCGTCTATCAACGATTTGTCCGGGATCATCGCATTTAACCGCGATAACGCTGAGCAATCGATGCCCTGGTTTGGCCAGGACATCCTGGAAAAGGCCGCGGGCAAGGGTAAGCTGGATGAGCCCAGGTATTTGCAGGCCTTGCAGGATAGTCAGTTAGCGATGCGCCAGGCGCTCGATGAGGTTTTGGGTCGGCACCAGCTGGATGCGATCGTTGCGCCAACCAATGCACCGGCATGGCAGACGGATTTCCTCGATGGTGACCGCTTCAGCCTTTCCAGTTCCAAGCCGGCAGCGGTCTCCGGTTACCCGGCAATCACACTGCCTGCGGGTGATGTATTGGGCCTGCCGGTGGGCATTACGTTGTTTGGCGTCCCGTTTAGCGAAGAAAAACTGATCCGGTACGCCTTCGTGCTGGAACAGGCCACAAAAGCCAGGAGAAATCCGCAATTCATACCTTCGCTGGAAGAATAATCCAACGAAGCCAGGCAATGGCATAAACACAGGCACAGCATTTTCACTGTATGGCAGTGCCTTATTCGATGCTGTAAAGTTAAAGACAGACACCGGGGTCAGATACTGCACAATAAAGGAAAACTGGCAACCGGAAAAAAAGGGGGGGAAGCAGGATATGAAAATTTCGAGTTTCTTTTTTGGCGTGATTATGGCTACGCTCGTTTTGATCGGTGCGCCAGCGTTCGCCGAACAAACAGCCGACGATCCAGTGGTCGATACGGGCCCAACCTTGTATGAGCGCTTGGGTGGTGGCGAGGGCGTACAGAAAATCATTAGCGATGCGATCTCGTTACATCTGGAGAACCCGACAATCAAGCACCGGATGGAAGGCGTTGACTTGAAATACCTGGTGGCCTCCGTATCGGCATTTTTTTCCGCGGGTACCGGCGGACCAAACAACTATACGGGCCCGGACATGGCCACTGCGCATGCCGGCATGATGTTGAGCCACGAAGAATTTGACGCGGCCGTGTCAGACGTGCTGGCTGCAGTAATGGCTAACGTCGACGATGGACAGGCCGAGCGTGACGAGGTGCAGGCAATTTTGCTGTCGCTTCGTGACCAGGTGGTGGGCAAGTAAGATCAGCCTGTCACAATGGATTCGATGTCGATAGCAGGGAGTATCGCCATCAAATGCTGTTTCCGTCCAAGGTGATATTGGCCTGGAAAAAATTGGGGTCAGGAAAACTGCTGG
The DNA here is from genome assembly GCA_022572885.1 of Pseudomonadota bacterium. Classification (NCBI taxonomy): domain Bacteria; kingdom Pseudomonadati; phylum Pseudomonadota; species Pseudomonadota bacterium. The sequence continues at coordinate 56,910 of JACZVC010000014.1, forward strand.
CCACCAAAGATCCAGGCAATAAAAAAGGGGATGAAGTACGAATACCTCATCCCCCGTTCAGTTTTCTCTTTCCAGTTCATCCGCGAGGTGAATCGCTTCTGTCCCGGTCGGTTCCAACTCGGCCCCTGACTTAGCCACCGACGTAGTCCATGACTTAGCCCGATACCGGCTCGGGAACCTCAGTCCCCTGGAATTTCTTTTTGGACGCTTAGCTACGTCCCCCGCCAAAGCATTCCGGTAACGCTTTCACGAGCCCTGGCAGCTTCCCTCTACATCGCAGCCCGATTATTCATCCGACTACTCTGCCGCGCATATTGCCCTTTCGGGCCCTACCCACGTGTAGACTTCGTCTACCGGTTGGTCACTCCTGGCGTGTGACCCTGCCCCAGCCAATTGGAGCCCGGCTTCCTTCCAACCGAGGTTTTCCAGTTGCCGTGGATTTAATATATCACTAAAAATAATCCTGCCAATAGCAAAACTTGTGGGAAGTTTGTGGATAAGCGGTGCATATCAGAAAAAGAATGATTCGGGGACTTTTTTCTTCGTTTTCATTCGTTTTCGATGGAGAAAAGCACACTTCCTACCCTTTTTTGAGAAAAATTTAGATGCGATTTATCAAAGAGTTGCTGCAATGTGTTGAGGTTTGAATTGAAGAAAATGCAAAAAAATATCACTCGTGTCGCGCGCAAAAAATTCTCATTTCCAAGTCTGATCGCCACCATAATGCATTGATTTTAAAAGAGTAAAAAAGAGTATTCTTATGGTGGTGCGGATGTTCGATAGATAAAACGAATACTTTCTGTAGCCAGGCACCTCCGTTGCTGTCTGGACTCATTCTCAAGTTATTATTGAACGACGGTCGCATCAAATCCGCGTTGCTCGCGACCTGTTGCGCTGTCATTGGCGGCTTTCGCTTGATAGCCTCGGATTCGGCGACCATATATTAGATTTTGGTCCTAAAAACGCGCATGCAACATTCGTCCGTCAGGTTTGCAAAAATCAGCCGCCCGCGTCTGCCGGAGGTCGCGCCCCGTCCCCGTCTGTTTACGCTGCTGGATGAAGGCAGGCAGAGATCGATAATCTGGGTATGTGGTTCGCCCGGGTCGGGCAAGACCACGCTGGTCGCCGATTATCTCGATACCTGGGCAGTGGATGATGTCTGGTACCAGGCCGATGAAAGCGACGGCGATGTCGCCACCTTTTTTTATTACCTGTCCCGGGCGGTCACCGAATCGGACGATGGCGATGCCAAACCTCTGCCGGCTTTTTCTCCCCAGTACCTGAGCGATCTCCCGGCATTCTCTCACGGTTATTTCCGCGAGCTTTTCGCCCGCCTGGCGCAGCCTTTTGCGGTGGTTATCGATAATTTCCAGGATGTACCCGACAAGTCCCAATTTCATGATGTGATTCGTAATGGCCTGGCCGAGATACCGCAGGATTGTTGCGTGGTGATCATCAGTCGGGATGAGCCGCCGGCCTGGACGGCGAGATTCCGAGCAAACCAGCGCATGCTTGCGCTGGGCCAGTCAGACATGACTCTCACACGAGAAGAATCCGATGCCATCATCCGGGTTCGCGGGCAAGAGTTTGACGACGAGGCCTGCGAGCGATTGTTCCAGCGAACTCGCGGGTGGGTCGCAGGCCTGGTCCTGATGCTCGAGCAGCGGCAGGGAAACGGACCGATAAAAGACGTTCCGGAAGATTCTACCCCACAGGTGATTTTCGATTACCTGGCGGGCGAGGTCATCAAGCGGATGAACGATCATGACCAGGAATTAATATTGCAAACCTGTCTGCTGCCGCAACTTACCGCCGAGCAGGCCGATAAGCTGACCGGCCACAGCGACTCAGCGAATATCCTCAGTTTTCTCGCGAAAAACGATATTTTTGTCACTTCCAGGCAGGGTCTGGACGAAATTATCTATGAATATCATCCCTTGCTGCGCGAGTTTCTGTTGGCAAGGGTCAAGGAAAAGCTGGGCACGAAGGAGTACGCAGAACTACAGGAACGCGCGGCGAGCCTGCTCGAGCAGGCAGGACTAATAGAGGACGCGATCAATCTGCGTATCGAAAACCGGCAGTGGGACGAGCTGGCCAAGCTGATCGGGCAACACGCAGCGAGGGTACTGGAGCATGGGCGCGACGAGACCTTGCAGGAATGGCTGGAGAAATTGCCCGCGGAATTTGTGGAAAACGATCCGTGGATGTCGTACTGGATGGGCGCCTGTCGTTCGGCATACGCGCCGGTGGAAAGCCAGCTTTTTTGCGAGCGCGCCTATGCGATGTTCCGCGAGCAGGAACAGATCGACCGGGATGGGCTTTTCATGGCCTGTGGTGGTGTACTGGACGCGATTTTATACGACCTTAACGACCTTGCGCCGCTGGATCACTGGATCAGCGAGGTTGAACGTCTGCTGGAGGAATACCCGGATTTTCCGGAGCACCCGTATGGCGCCAGGGTGACCTACAACATGTACCTGTCGCTGGTCTATCGCCGCCCCGCACACCCGGAAATCAAGCTTTGGGCAGAGCGCACGGTCGGCGTAATCGAAAAAGCGCAAGATTCGGCTACGCGCCTGCGGGCAGTGACAATGTTGTGTTCCGGGATCGTTTGGACCGGGCGTTTTGATGTTGTGCGGACGGTTATCGAGTCCATACGGCAGATTGTCGATGCGCCAGATGTCCCGCCGATTGCGGTTACTACCTTGCACGCGTTCGAGACCATGTATTACATGCTGTTGGGGAAACATGAAGAATGTCTGAAAGTCGCCGGCCAGGGTCTGAAAGCAGCGAAAGACAGCGGTATCCACCTGTGGAGGAACACGACGCTGATTTACGGTGCGGCCGGGGCGGTGGGCGCCGGCGACCTGGAAACCGCAGAAAGCATGCTGATGCAAATAGACGAGGACGCATTAAAAACCAGGCGCTTTGATTCCAGTCAGTATTATCTTATTCGTGCCTGGATCGCGATGGAAAGGGGCGATTTGCAGGATGCTTTCAATCAGCAAAAAATCGCGCTGAGGCTGATTCAGGAACTCGGCCTGCCATTCATCGAAGCCGTCATCATGACGGGTATGGCGCAGATCCAGTTTGAACTCGGCGATACCCGGAAAAGTATCGAGCACATGAAAATGGTCAGCAAAATAACGCGGACCATCGACAACCGGCTTTTCGAATTCCAGAGCCTGTTGATGTACGCCTACCTGGCGTTCGAATACGGTCGCAAAACGCGGGGACTGCGCGCCCTGAGTGCGGCGCTAAAAATGGGCCGGGAAAATAATTACTCCTACACAATCTGGTGGCAAAAGCAGGTGATGGCCAGGTTGGCCGTTATCGCATTACGCAACGGGATTGAACCCGAATACGTCAAGTGGCTGATCGTAAAACGGCGGCTGATGCCGGACGAACCGCCACTGGATGTCGAAGATTGGCCGTGGATGTTTCGGGTCACGACGATGGGGAAATTTGAAATTGAATGGGTCGGGCAGGCGGCCAGGAAAAAGAAAGGCAAGGCGCAGGGGCGGCCGATCGAGTTACTGAAGGCAGTCATTGCTTTTGGCGGCAGGGATGTTCGCGTTCAAAAAATTACCGACGCGATGTGGCCGCACATCGATAGCGACTACGCCAACCGCTCTTTCAACACGACACTTCACCGCCTGCGTAATATCCTCGGCGATGAGCAGGCGCTGATCCTCGAAGGCGGCCAGCTAAGCCTTAACCCAAGTCTTTTCTGGCTCGATCTCTGGGCGATGGAGCAGGCGCAGAAGCAGGTTAGCGGGTTGATTGGCGGCGACATCGCCGGAGGCCTGGTTGAAATCAGGGAGATAGTCGCCAAGGTCATGCATATCTACCAGGGTGCGTTCCTTGGTGATGAAGAAGCGTCCTGGGCGCTGGGTACGCGCGAGCAAGTCAGAAACCGTTTCACGCGGTACAGCAGTCAGGCCGTAAATTATTTCAATGCAAATGGTTGTCCGGACGAAGCGATCAACTTAATTGAGCATGCGCTTGAGGTTGATGACCGATCGGAAAGTCTTTACCGCCTGTTGATGCTTTGCCACGCGGAGCAGGGTCGAAAGGCCGAAGCCATAGAAGTGTACAACCGTTGCCGGACCACGCTGGAAGGCAGGCTGGGAGTAACGCCGTCACCGGAAACCGAAAAAATTTACCAGCAGATTAGCGGCTGACAGGGTTTACCGGTCAGGATCCCAACGCTGCGCTCGGGATGCCGCCGACCAGCAACGTCGACCACGCGACAAAAGCATAGCGGGAGACGATTCCGCCAAACCCGGCGCCGACAAACAAGCCAAAAGGAACACGCAAGGTTCCACTGGCGATCGTGATGGCAAAAAACGGCGGTACTGACAAAGATGAGCTTGCCAAAAGTATCATTGTCATCGTCTTGCGTTTCTCTTTGTATTTTTCCGCCTGATCGATGAGTTTACGAGCTTTTTGCGGCAAGTATTTTGGCGCCCAGCGGGCCGCTGCGTAGAGGCTGGTTTTGGCGAGCATCTGGGCCGCGGTGCTGACGAATACCAAGGGGACAAGTGCCTGCGGCGAGACCAATAACGCGGCGCCGATCAAAATGGCTTCGGCGCCGGGCCAGGGGAGGAACCCGGCGATAAATATGCCCACGAAAACGCCTGCCAGGAGTTGAATGTCCATTAATTTATCTCCGCGAGTTTTTTGCGTTGCAGGAAGCAATGGGTCGGTGGGTGTTGGTTAATACCTCTGGCGATCAGAACCAGGCTGACCATCATCAAGATGTGGGAGATATCAAGATGCGTGAACCATGGCCCGATCGAAACTTGGAAGACATAGATCAGACCGGTGAAAAAGGACAGCAACAGCCCGGCCGCGATCCAGCCGCTGCCCGCATACGCGAAACGCCAGTTGACAATATTGGCAAGCAATACCGGTATCAGCCCCATTGCGGAGTTTGCAGTGGCAACCAGAAAGCCGTCAGCGGCAGTGCCGATCACCATGAAAACAGCCAGTTGCAGGTAAATCGCCAAACGCAGGGAAAAACGCGTGTTTTTCCGCAGGACAAAAGTTTCGACGGTTGCCAGTTGTGCGCACGTAGTCGCCACGCCGCTGGCCAGGCACGACACGAGGACTGCGCTGCCATACAGCACTCCCGGGTAATGGTGAAAACCGTGTTTGATCGCGCCCGCAAGCGTGGCGATCGCCAGGAACAGGAAAAACCGCGCCCAGTAGGAATTCCGGGCGATGGCGGCTGCGGGAGATTCTGCGCGGTACATTTGCCGGCACAGGAATGCACACAGGACCGCCAGGAACAGATTACTCAGTACCGTAACCGGCCAAAGTATTACGACGCCCAGGAACTCGATCGACGGAATGTTCATCAGCGGGTCTTTATGGCGTTGCTGGCCGATGCATGATTTTTTTTCCACCAGGCGAATGCCTCCGGGATGCCGATGTCTGGTGTCATATAAGGCGACCAGTCCAGTTCCCGCCGGGCGCGATTGGAAGTGAATGGGTTGTCGCGTGCCAACAAGTCGAAGACACCCCGCATGTGTTGCGCGAGGTCGCGACGCCTGACGGTCGATAGCAACAGCGCGAGTGTCCGGAAAACGGCTTGCCCCATGCGCATGGGGACATCGACCGTTTTGATGCGCCGGCCCAGCCCTTTCTCGGCCAGGGCAACAAAATCCGCAAGGGTCAGCTCAAAATCGTTGGTGAGATGATAAATTTTTCCACCGGCGGAAAATCGAGTGGCAGCACGCACGGCGCCGTCCGCCACCGAGCTGGCGTGTACCACGGCCAACGTTGTACGGCCACCGCCGATCAACGGAAATATCCCGCGCCTCAGCAAGGGAGCAATGCGCGGCAGGAACTGGCGGTCGTGTCTGCCATACATGACTGGCGGCCGGATTATGCAGCCCCATATCCTGCCCCTGCTGTGAGCCGACAGGATGACTTTTTCGGCGTCCTGCTTTGAACGGCCATAGACATCGATTTGCGGCAGTTTCGGTAGCGGCGAAAACTCGTCGGTTGGTTTTTCGTGGTAACGGTCGCGACCAAATACCGAGGTTGTACTGATGTGGACGACCCGGGCTCCCGCAATGGTCGCAGCCTGCACCAGGTTGGCTGTGCCGACGACATTGCCGGTCCAGATCGACCTCGGGTTGTCGCCCGTTCCGATTGCGGCGGCTGTGTGAAATACAACATCCCGGCCCATTGCCGCCTTTGTCAGCGAACTCACATCCAGGATGTCTCCCTGGATCAGGGTCCCGCCGATTTCCTCAACCCAGGCAGACCTGGCCGGGTCGCGAACGAGAGCGGCAACGCACCATCCATCGGCATGCAATCGCTTTACGATGTAGGAACCGAGCAATCCGCTGGCCCCGGTTACCAGTGCGGATTTCATCATCGATCCTTGCCGGAATCCGGCAGCGTGTAGGCAACGACGTAGTCGCCAAGTGCTGAGCGCATAAGGGCGTGGCCACCGGCGGCGATCACCAGGAACTGGCGACCGCCCCGGCGCGCACGGTAAGTCATTGGGGTCGCCTGGGCGGATGCGGGCAGTTCGTCTTCCCAGGCGAGCTCGCCGCTGGCCAGGTCGAATGCACGAATACGGCGGTCCATGGTGGCGGCGATAAAAACCAGGCCGCCGGCGATGATCGCCCCACCAAGATTGGGAGACCCCCAGGCCGTTGGCGAGGGCAGGACAATCAGGTCGCGCATGGTCCCCAGCGGGATTTCCCAGCGCAGTTCACCGGTGCGGGCGTCGACGGCGTGTAACAGCCCCCAGGGAGGAGGGCTGCAGGGAACGTTCAGCGGTGACAGCAGAACCGAGCGGCGGACGCCGTATTGAGCGGGCGCCTGGTTTGCGACGACGGACTGGTCATCAAAACTTTGGCTTGCCCTGGCGAGCTGATGCCTGGGGATCAATGTCGCGACCGTGGCGATCCGATTGGTGTTGGTAACGATGATCTGCGCGTCAGGGTCATAGGCAATGCCACCCCAGCTGGTGCCGCCGAGGAAGCCCGGAAACACGATCGTTCCTCGCAGACTCGGTGGGGCGAATATCCCATCGTGTCGAAGGCCGTTGATTTTCTTGCGGCAAACTGAACGATCGATCGGCGTCAGGCCCCAGGCATCGTTTGGGGACAGCCCTTGCGGCCCAAGCGGCCTGGGAAGCAGCGGCACCGGCTGGGTTGGCCAGGCGATCTCACCGGGTACATCGCTGGCCGGAACCGGCTGTTCCACGATCGGAAACAGGGGCTGACCGGTCTCGCGATGCAGGATAAACAGATATCCCATCTTGGTGCCCTGGACCACGGCCGGAATCCTTTCACCGTTACGGCTGATGGTTATCAGCGCGGGAGGTGACGCGAGGTCGTAATCCCACAGGTCGTGATGAACGATCTGGTAATGCCAGACAACTTCGCCCGTCGATGCACGCAGGGCGACCAATGAATTGGCATAAAGGTTTTTGCCTTCCCGCAGGCCTCCCCAGTGATCGGGACTTGCGCTACCGGTTGGGACAAATAGCAGGTCGCGTTCTTTATCGACGGTAATCGTGGCCCAGGTGTTCGCTGCCCCGGCCGGCACTTCAGCGCCATCGTCATTGATACCGCTTACGCCTGAAAGCGGCTCCCAACGCCAACGCAGTTGGCCGCTGCGGGCATCGAAAGCCCGCACCACGCCGCTGGGTGACGCCACGACCTGGCTGTCGATAATCTTGGAGCCGACGATAACCAGATCGTCGATCACGGCTGGCGGCGCCGATTGCTTGTACAAATGTCTATTGCCGTCCAGGAAGGCAACACCATCGCCAAGATCGATACGGCCGTCATTGCCGAAGTCCCTGCAGACAGTGCCGGTTTTCGAATCCAGCGCGAACAGATACGCATCGTAAGCTGCAAGAAATATGCGCCGGTGACATCGATCGCCAGGTTTTGTGGTCTCGTCGAGCCAGGTCGAAATTCCACGTGTGGCTGCCATGATGTGACTCGGGTCGGTCTTGTCCAGGCCCGCGTCGAAAGACCAGAGCTCCTCGCCGGTTTCCGCGTCCAGCGCGATCACGCGACTGTAGGGCGTCGGAACGAAAAGCGTTGCGTCAACCATCAGTGGAGTCGCTTCGAACGCCGTTCCGACCCGGCCGTTTAGGTCGTCACTGACATCGCCGGTGCGGTAGGTCCAGGCGACCTCCAGGGTGTTTACGTTTTCCAGCGTGATGTCGTGCAGCGGTGAATAGTGTGTGCCTTGCACGCCGTCGCTGGTTGGCCAGTCCGCTGGCATGGTCGAGATTCCAGACGGCATGAGCGCCAGTGCTGGTATTTCGTCATCGGCAGAAATTGTGATGAGCGAGCTGACGGCCAAGCCAAGGCCGATGATGGATTTCGCTCTTTTTCCAGCTTTCATGTCCCATTCCTTTTGCTATCGTTTGGCACGGTTTCTGCTGCTGGGTCCACCATGCGGCCAACCTGCTTACGCCATGCGTACAGCTGACTTACAGATGGGTTACAGATATAAAAGCACGTTACTAATCAAGTGCTTAGAAGATGCCCGCACTGGCATTTATGGCAACGATCGCAGTGGGTGCATTGGCGGCGCGTGGGGGATTGACCAGGTAGGCATAGCTCTTGACCCTGTTTTCATCGTCAAAACTGACCACGAATTTCGGTGGTTTGGGCAAGCGCATTTGCGCCTCGGTGGCGTAGATGAAATTACCCGTTGAGAGCATGGAAGACAGGCGGTTCTGGCCTCGTGCATAGCGGATATCAGACCTTAGATCGTGATAGGCCCAGGACTTCTTTTGATTGATGCCAAAGGAAATGGCTATAGGTTTTCCCATAATCTCGGAAACCTCTTGGCTGGACATTCCGATCTTGATGTGCTTGTTGACTACTTCGGCTACGCTCATATTGCTCGCGCACGCACCTAGCTGAGTACAAACCAATATTGCCAATGTAATTTTCCTGATCATCACTACCTCCGGTTGCGCATTTGTTCGCGCGTGTCGTTTTTTGTTTACGAGTACGAAGGTAGGGGCCGTGGACTTACCGCAGCATTACGGCGGGCTTACAGTGGGCTTACAGTTTTTTGGTCGTGATGTTTGCTGCCGGTGCATCGTGCTTTTTTCGGCCTGACCAGCAGGAACAGACGGGCGCCTATGTGCGAATCAGGGATGCGGGAAAAACCGCTACGCAGGGGCACCTGCCGAGCAGGTATACTGCTGCGCACATGCCCCGCGACGTGACGAGGAGTGAGAAAGTTATGGCAGAGTCCAATCGATTAAACACCGCCGTGATATACGGCAGCGTCCGGCGAGGCCGCCAGGGGATCAAGGCGGCGCGTTTCGTGGTTAACAAATTGAAAGAGCGCGACCACATCGTCACGCTGATCGATCCTCGCGAGCACCAGTTACCGTTTCTGGACTTGATGCATAAGGAATATGAGTCGGGCAAAGCGCCCGAGGCGATGGAAAAAGTCAGTCAGATTCTCGAGAAGGCTGACGGATATATCATTGTCAGCGCGGAATATAACCACAGCATATCGGCATCGCTAAAAAATCTGCTCGATCATTACCAGAGCGAGTATCACTACAAGCCCAGTGGAATCGTCACCTATTCCGCCGGTCCATTCGGCGGAGTCCGTGCCTTGCTAAACCTCCGCGGCATCCTTGCGGAACTTGGCACGCCGAGCATTCCCAGTGCCTTCCCGATTTCCCAAATCCACAACGCTTTTGATGATGACGGCAAGCCGCTGGATCCCGCGTACGAGCAACGAATCGTCAAGTTTCTCGATGAGTTTGAGTGGTATGAAAAGGCATTAAAGAACGCGCGGAAACATGAGGAATGCAGCGATGAACTGCCGATGCAGCAGGCTATGTGCCGGGAAATGGTCTGATGAACACTCAGGGTCTGCAATCAGCAAGGCGATAGACGGAGAATACGATGATATGTCGTTGGTGCCAGATTATTGTCCTTGGGTTGCTATTGATGCAGGTAGGTGCCTGCGCGAGTTCGCCCAAGGTCATCGAAGGAGAAGCGCAAGTTCGTTCTTCTGCCGATCCTTGGGAGCCCCTCAATCGTGGCATCTACGCCGTCAGTGACGGGCTAGATACCATCACCCTAAAACCTCTCGCCAAAGGTTACAAAGCAATAACGCCTGGGTTTGTGCGCAGGGGAATTTCAAATTTCTTTGCCAACCTGGGAACGCCATTGGATATCATCAATAATCTTCTGCAAGGTAAAGGGCGGGATGCGCTGAGCGACACGGCTCGGCTGGTTATGAACAGTACGGTCGGTATTGGCGGTTTATTCGATCCGGCGACATCCGCCGGACTCGTGCAGCATGATGAAGATTTCGGGCAAACACTGGCGAAATGGGGTGTCCCCAATGGCCCTTATGTGATGGTGCCGGTCCTCGGGCCGCGAACGCTCAGAGACCTGATTACCGTTCCTTTGGATATTTTCCTCGATCCTCTTTTCCATTACGAGAACTCGTCGATTCGGGACAAGCTTTGGATACTGCAAGGCATTCACCTGCGAGCGAAGCTGCTTGCGGTTGAAAACCTAATCAATGACTCCTTTGACCCCTACATAACGATTCGGGAAGCATATCTGCAGAATCGCGAATTTCGCATCTACGACGGTGATCCTCCAGAGGATGACGATGATCTCTTCGACGAATTTTTTGAAGAGGAATAGGTATTTCAGGAAAGTGTTGCGGATTGCCAGGTGACGGCGATTTATTCATTTTCCCGGGTCGGCAGCAGCCTCCGCTTCCAAGCGCTCGATGACAGCATCGAGGCTCGTTGCGTTGACTTCGCTGTTGATTTCAGCGCGGAAATTTCGAACATATGAAATCCCTTCGATCTTCACATCATACATCAGCCATCCTTGCGGACGTTTTACCATGGCGTAGTGGACCGGTACCTCTGTGCCGTCATCGAGTAGGACCGTAGTTTTCACCATTGTTCGTTTCTCGGGTTTGTCTCCCCGAAACGGCAGGATCTCCATTTTATCCAAATCAAATTGCAAGACACCGTCTGCATATCGATGCACCAGGGTCGCATAGAACGCTGCAACAAATCGTGTTTTTTGGTCATCGCTCGCTGTGCGCCAATGCCTGGCCAGCACAAGCTGAGCCGCAAATTTGCGATCGAAACTCGGCAGCAGAATGTCATCGATGAGCGCATACAGAGCCTGTTTATCGTTCGAAAGCTCCTCTTTCCGTGTTTTGATCTCCTGATCAAGCAAATTCAGCACGTCGGCAACGACATCGTTTGGCGACTCCGCAATCGCGGGTAACGAAAACAGGCCCAATATGAGTGTAAGTGCAATCGATCTCACAATCCTGTCTCCATTTGCGAACAAGAATAAAAACGAGAAATCTGGCTTAACACGCCGGCTCGGCGTCCCCATTTGGCATTGCAAGCGTAGCGGGGACAGGGCTACGAATGATAGTATAGGATTCCCGCAGCCGTGCGCCAGTCTACAGGCCAACCAACACGGGCCTGGACAGGCGGCTGAAGGAATATGAGAGGGGGTTTGACCGCGAGCCAATGGATAATCATGTTAAAAGCCGCAGCGCAGATTTCTATGAGATGCCGGTTCTCACGCTGCTGTTTGGCAGCGATGTGCACCCGGGCGGCATCCCGCTAACGCGCGAGCTAGCGGGATCCGCATTGGTCGGATGTGAGGATCGTGTGCTGGATGTGGCTTGCGGCCGGGGTGAAAGCGCGCGAGTGCTCACGGAGTATTTCGGTTGCCGCATAGTCGGGATCGATTACTCGGAGGAAAATATCCACCGGGCAAATGAACTGACCGAGAATGTTGGCTTGTCGAGCCGTGTCCAATTTGTCCAGGGTAATGCCGAGCAGTTGCCGTTTGCTAACGATTCTTTTGATGTGGTGATCTGCGAGTGTAGTCTGAGTACTTTTCCGGACCTGGAGTTGGCGCTCGCCGAAATGAAACGTGTGCTTAGACCAGGCGGCAGGTTGGGCATTTCCGATGTCGTACTCAACCAGGCACTGCCCGAATCGTTACAGGATCTGGTCGGGCACGTGCTGTGCATCAGTGGGGCTCTGCCTATCGATGGTTATCGCGCCGTACTCGACAAGACCGGTTTTTCCGCAATACGTACACGCGATGTTAGCGAAGTACTCGGCGACATGATTACACGCATGGAACGGCGTATCGGTGTAATCGAGAATTTTCTGGACCGGGAACAATTTGAGCTTGCGAATGGCTTGAGCGCGTCATTTTCGTCGATTTCAGCAGCGCGAGATTTTGTGCTGTCGGGCGGCGCGGGTTATGCCCTGATTACCGGGAAGAAACCTATTGCCAACTGAGACGGATGTTCGAGCTATAAGTCTGTCGTAACTCTCCCGGGCGACTCGCAGAACCAGCGCTTCCTTGCCCCGTATTTTCACCACAATTGGATCTTGATGGCGATCGACTGACGACAGGTTGTTACGAAGTTCTTCAAGATTCATTGTGTTGCCTATCCGTATCGTTAAATTGCATATTGCACCAAGGTGGACGTAATTTTGATGACAGCCACCGATCCCGTTGCGTTCGATCTTGCGACACTGATTGATTGGCCCAACGGGCTTACGATTAGCAGGCCCTTTATATCAAGGAGAAGTGTCCATTGACATTTTGTTTCTAACATGTGGCGATTAGGTCACATATGGTTGCAACACCCGCCAGATTTGCTCCGGACGACGTTGGTCAAACGCCGATCAACGATGCGGTGTGGGCAGCTTTGAGCGACGCGTCACGACGCAGGATTCTTGATTTGCTCCGCAAGAAATCCATGACCACGAGCGAATTGTGCGAGTGCTTTGAATTCTCGCGTTTCGCGGTGATGAAGCATCTCAAAACCTTGCAAAAAGGTGGATTGATTGTCGTGGAGCGCCGTGGTCGCGAGCGCATCAACCACCTCAACCCGATTCCACTGCAGACGATGTACCGCCGCTGGATCCGACCCTTTGAACAAATCCCCGCCGATCGTCTTCTCCGATTGAAGTCGCTTTTGAGTTAGCGTTTCTCAATATACTCCATAATAATCAATAAGTTGCTGTAGTTCTGGGGTAGCCAAAGGTTGCTTGGGTAGCACTGTGGGTAGCAATAGGGCAGAAATCTGCTCAAAAACGAGTTTTCAGATGCCCAGACCACTCACTGCCAAAACTGACAAAAGGCTGTAATTACCTATGTCCACTTTTGATTTTTCCGGACTATACTCTTGCCATGCGCTTCAGCCGGAACATCGTCTACCCGACCTTACTGGTGCTGTTATTCGGGACCTTTGTCCTCTCGCCCTCCAACCGAGCAGTCTCGGCCGATTTTGCGGCATTGCCTGCGAGCGCAGAGGAAACGACACCGCTTAATACCGGCGATCGGGCGCCTGCATTTACGGTGCGCACAGTTGACGGCAAACCCTTTGTGTTTGACCCAGAAAACCTCGAACGTCCGACAATTCTGATCTCGTTCCGTGGCGGCTGGTGCCCTTTCTGTAACATGCAACTTGCATCGCTGCACACAGTCATTCCCGAGCTAAGAGAGAATGGTTTCGACGTTCTGTTCCTGAGTAACGATAGGCCGGAATTGCTGTACTCAAGTCTTAAGAGGGAAACGCAAGAGAGTATTGACGGCCTCGACTATGTCATTCTTTCGGACGCGGATCTCAGTGCAGCAATGGCACTTGGTACTGCGTTCAGGACCGACAAGGGTCAGATCGAAAGACTGGAGCGAAAAGGCCGTGATTACGAAGGCTCTTCGATCGGCAAGCATGACGCCCTTGCCGTGCCGTCGGTTTATGTCGTCAATCGTTCAGGCGAGATTGTTTTTGACTTTGTGAATCCTAACTACAAGATTCGCTTGCCTGCCGAGGATTTACTTGCCGCAGCAAATAAGCTGATGAACAAGACGGACCAGGTTTCGCAGTAGGGATTTCAACCGCGACCGGCTTGCCTTCGCGATCGGATATCTGCCGCTCAAACGTCTCCTTCTGGCCGAAAGCGGACATTAGGGACGTCCCAAAAAGTCTCAGGCCAATGTCTGCTTTCGACCCAAAGGGGACGGTCGTCAATCCGTCAAAATGACGCTCTCTCTGTCGATTCGAGAACAAGAATGAAGAAGATCGACCTTGGCCAGACCGTCGGAACCCTGCTGCCGATCCAGAAAGATTGCCATGTCGCGTTCAAGGTGCGCAGGAAAAAGCATTCTCTGCGCGTGGCGTACCAAAAGGCCACTCAAGCCGTCAGTTCTACGTCGGGTTCGAGACGCTTGCGCGTCGAAACAGCAATGCCGATCCGACAAACAGCATGACGAAGAACGCATTCAAACCAAATACCTGCAACACACCCGGGGGGAAATCGGGCTTCCAGATAACCAGCGCAATCACGGGGACTAATGCTTGAGCGAGCGCCGTCGCGAATAACGCGCGCGCCATTCCCTGCGGCTTTAGGCGCGCCACTGCGGCACCGATGACTAGGACGGCGAGCACCCCGAAATACATCAAGTTGACGGGACCGTTCCCGATAATGCCAACAGCACCGTTCACCCAGACAAGGAGAAGTGCTGCCGCGAGCGCAACGCCGACGGCGGCCCGGTACGCGATGGCGCCCGCCTTCCTCGCTACCAGCTCATACGCGAGACCAGTGCCGAACAGGAGGGTGCCCATGAAAGCGAAATCGAACAGGTCCCAGTTCACTTCCTCGGTGAACTGCATTGCCACCAAGGGCACCAGCAATATGCACGCCGTCACGAGCGCAATGCGGATAATGTTTTTTCGCATAATGATAAGCGTCATGTTCTCTCTAATAATTCCCGCGGATGTTTCGACGAACATCCAGAGAGCGAAGCCGAATAATCCTTTTTCTTCCACTGCGCGCTCTCGGAGAAGGTCGTTGAAGGTCTGCTCCATTGGTTCTCCAAAGCGCTCGCGGTACCGCTTCGGATAGAGACGAAGCAGTGTTGCGTACCAGCTTCGGAATCGTCGTATTGAGTGTTCATATGCCATACGCAAAAGTACTCGGCGAGAGTTTTTTTCGCTTGGCGACCGCTACAACCGCTCGGTATCGCTGCAGCTCCGCAGCGAGCGCTTTTTGGCCGAGGCCAGTAATTTTGTAATAGACCCGCCGCTCGTCATCCATTTCAGGGTCTATTTCTTTGTCGCTCTCGCATATCAATCCGGCCTCGATCATGCGACCAATCGAGCCGTAAAGCGTACCCGGCCCCATCTTCACCTTTCCCTGCGAGTCCGACTCGACTTGCTTCATGATTCCATATCCGTGCCGCTCTTTCGTAGAAAGCGCGAGGAGGATATGAAGTACCGCCGGAGTGAGGGGCGCGTTGGTTTTACTCTTTGCCATGTCTCGATACTATATCCGTCGCGGATATATATCAAGGACTAATTTTGAAAAAGACTGTATCCGCAGATTTCGTCCAGTGGATGGAGGAAAACGTCGTTGACGAATGTCCGCTCTTGGCCGAAAGCGGACTGTCAAAAATCGGCCTTTGCTCAAATCGAACGTCCGCTTTACCCCCGGAAGCGGCCATTCAGGTAATATTGCATCGAAGGGCCGCTAATGACCCAAAGCGGACCTCGGCCAACAACGCTGGAATTACCTGTGAAAATCAAACTGAATAGTATTTTTGTAGACGATCAACAGAAGGCTTTAGATTTCTACACAAACGTCTTGGGCTTCAAAAAAAGCCAGGATATTCCTGTCGGAGAATATCGTTGGATTCAGCTCGCGTCACCAGAGGGGGGAGATGCGGAGCTTTCGCTGGAACCAAACGTAAATCCTGCTGCGAAGGCATACCAAGAGGCTTTATTCGAGCAGGGGATACCGATCACTGCATTTGAGGTCGATGATTTGGAGTCTGAATTTCGTAAACTCTCCGATCTCGGCGTAGCGTTTACCACGGAGCCGACGAATGCTGGTGATGTGGCTATGGCGGTCTTTGTGGACACGTGCGGAAACCTGATCCAGATCTATCAGCCTGAACCAGAGTGACCGCTTGTGGCCGAAAGCGGCCGGTGAAAGTTGTAGAATTGCCCATTATTGAACGGCCGCTTACGACCCAAAGCGGCCATTGGGATGGTAGAGTCCTGAGGGGCCGCTAACGACCCAAAGCGGACATTCCTGTCACTCGTATATGTCCCGATTTTCTTAACCATCCGGCGAACTGGCCGACCTTGTACTACACTTAATAGTTAACAGAGACAAAGCCAAACCCGTCAAAAGACGGGGACGGAAAGCCACGGGTCCTCGCTCCCTCCGCGACGCCGCCTGCGATGCCACGCAGGACCCAACATCGCCGGGCTGCCGGAGCATTACCCAGCAGGAGAAACAGCGATGCGATCGAAAGCCACCGGCACGTTACCTAGTCTGGTTCGTGCATCTGTTTTCATTTCGCTCGCTCTGATTCAGTTGGCGCCTGCCGCATATTCCGCCAACGACACCGATTGCAACGAAGCTATTGCTCAGGAAGATTTCGGGAAAGTTCTGCAGATATGTAAGCCCCTTGCGGAACAGGGGGATGTCGCAGCGCAGTTCGCCCTCGGATCGATGTATTCCCTGGGGCAAGGCGTGCCGCAGGACACTGCAGAGGCCGTGCGGTGGGCTCGTA
>JACZVC010000015.1 GCA_022572885.1 Pseudomonadota bacterium
AACTCGAACTGGTTGGTCAGCGTCCATACCAGGCTGACCGGCACGCTCCAGCCGCGGTTGAACAGGTCGTCGAATTCGTAGCCAGCCGATAACTCGAAACCGCTGACCACGGCCTCGCCGCCATCGAACTGGTCGCCGATCTGGCCACCGCCGCCGGTCGAGGCGGTCACGGTGCCGACCAGGTTGTCGTAGGCGTTGTAAAAATAAACCACATCGACGGAGGCCAGCCCGCCGCGATAGCGGATGCCGGTTTCAAAGTTGGTGCTCTCTTCCTCGTTGGCCGTGCTACCGGGAGCCGGCGGGTTGTAGCCGCGGTAAACGCCGGCCAGCAGTCGCCAGTCATTATTTAACAGATAGGTCGCGCCCAGTCCGGGGATGACGACCTTGATGTTGTTTACGCGCCGGCGCAGCGGGTTGCCCTGTCTGCCCGGGTCCATCGTGTCGTAGTCCAGCCGTTCCAGCTCCATGCTTTCGAAGCGCACGCCCGGCTGGAAGATCCAGTTGCCGGTCTGGATTTCGTTGTCCAGCCAGACACTGAAGACTTTCGCAGAGCTGACACGGTTGGCCTGGCTGCCGCCGGGGTTGTCGGTGGTCAGCTCAAGCATGCCGGCGGTCATCCGATAACCGTCCTGGTCCTGGAAGCGGTCTTCTTCGTCCTCGTGATAGCCGGCGCCCAGGGTCGCCTGCCAGCGCGTAGCTCCGAGCCACTGAGTTTTGGTGACCGTGGAGCGGATACCGCGCGAATAATACTGGCGATTGTTGTTGCGCAGGGTGAACGCGTCATCGGGGCTGTCGCCACCGCGTATCCAGTCCATTTCCTGCATAAAGCTGCCCGGATCGGCCAGGATTTCGCTTATTCCGATGCCGTTGACATGGCCGAGTTTGAACCAGTTGCGGTTGAAATCGTTGTTATAGGCTGTCGTGATCAGGCTCCAGTCGGCGTTGGCCGGCTCCACGGTCCAGGTCAGCCGATACTGGCGGTTACGGCCTTCGAAGTGGTCGTTTTGCGAGGCTGCGTAACGTTGCAGCGGATCGCCGGCAAAGTCATCGGCGGTCAGGCCGAGATATGTTTCATCGGCAGCCTGGTCGGTGTAACCGAATTTGAACTCCAGCGCTTGAAAAAAGGTTGCGGAGGGGTCCGATGTAACCCGGAACTTGGCCAGGTAATCTTTCAGCTGGTAACCGGTGTTGCCGTCGGCAAGTCGCTTGAACCCATCGCTTTTCTGTTGCACCGTTTCGATCAGCCAGCCCGTGCGGTCGCTGCTGCCGCCGGCATAGCCATAGAATTCCTGGTACCGGTCGCTGCCCGCCACCAGGCTCAGGAAGACAGCCGTTGCGTCTGGAATAGCGGTCGAACGCAGGTTGATCGCGCCGCCGGTGGTTCTTGGTCCCACGCTGATCGCGGCCGGTCCTTTCAATACCTCCACGCCTTTCATGCGGCGCTGGGTCGGAAAGTAATAAGCCGCAGGCGCGGCATAAGGCGCCGGCGCGATCAGGATGCCGTCTTCGAGCACGGCGATCCTGGCGCTGCGGTCGAGGCCGGATCCGCGAATACCGATATTGGGCCGCAGACCGAAGCCTTCCTCTTCCTGTACATAGACACCGGGCACCGAACGCAGCACCCGGAGAATATCGTCGTAGTCGAATTCCGCGAGTTGTTTTTGGTCCACCACGTACGCCGAGCCCGCGATATTCTCGAATCGATCGAGACGGCCGAGAATACTGAACGGGTCGAGGGCGAGCGGTCGCTGGTCAGCAGTTTCCGGCTCGCTGGGCGGGGCAGATTCGGTTGGTGGCGCTGGTTGCGCAAAAACGGGCATGGCCAGCAGCAAAAATGCCCCCATGGTGGACACACGGTGCATCGGTTTCTCCGGATTTATCGAAAGAGGGACGGATTGTATGGGCTGCAGCAGCAAATGTAAATAGGAATCATTCGCATTTAAAAGGTATTATTACTTGTAAAACGGGCCTTCTGCAGCAAAATCAAAAGCGGCTTCCACTGGCTGCCGGTAGCTGCGAAAACCATCCCCCGTTGGCCCATGAACACCCGCAAACAGGCGCCAAAATCCGCCACTTGTTTGCCTCCCGCGGATGTGGCTATATAAGGCTCCTTGACTGTCGCAACCGTTGCCGGGAAAGGGATCATGGATCCTGTCGATACCAAAAATCCGGATTATTACCACAAAGTGGTCGATTGCCAGTGGGCGTGTCCGGCGCACACGGATGTGCCTGGCTATATCCGGCTGATCGCCCAGGGCCGGTTCACCGACGCCTACATGCTGAATCGTCAGTCGAATGTGTTTCCCGGCATCCTGGGCCGAGTCTGCGACCGGCCCTGCGAGCCAGCTTGTCGTCGTGTCCGGATCGAGGAAAAACCGGTCGCGATTTGCCGCCTGAAGCGTGTCGCAGCAGACCTTCGCGACGACATCAGCGACCGCCTGCCGAAAGCGCCGCAGCAAAAAAATGGCAAAAAGATTGCCATGATCGGTGCTGGCTGCGCATCGCTGACGGTGGCCAATGACTTGTTGCCGATGGGCTACGAAGTCGTGATTTTCGAAAAATTCGACACCACCGGTGGCCTGATGCGCACCAATATTCCGACGTTTCGTCTACCGCCCAAGGTGCTGGATGAAGAAATCGACATGATCGTGGACATGGGCGCGGACCTGCGGCTCGGTCACGAGATCACCAGCATGAAAGACCTGCTCGACGAGGATTTCGATGCGGTATTCGTCGGTTCGGGCGCGCCGCGCGGCCGCAACCTGGAAGTCCCGGGCCGCTACGACAGCGACCGTATTTATATCGGTATCGATTGGCTGGAATCGGTTGCGTTCGAGCACACCGAATCGATTGGCAAAAACGTGGTAATCGTTGGCGGCGGCAATACCGCGATGGATTGTTGCCGCACTTCACTGAGGTTGGGCGGTACACGGGTCATGGTTACGGCGCGTAAGCCGCGACACTTGCTCAAGGCATCCGACTGGGAACTCGAAGATGCCGAGGAAGAGCAGATCGAATTGTTGCTGAACCATGCGCCGCTGCGGATGATTATCGAAAAGGGCAAGCTGACCGGCATGGAGTTTGCGATAGTCGAGTGGCACGAAGATAAGAACGGTCGACTGCAGTCTACCGAACTCGACCGGGTCATCCTGCCCTGCGACGATGTAATCCTCGCGGTCGGTCAGGAGAATGCCTTTTCCTTCATGGAAAGGGATATCGGCATCGAGTTCGACCAGTGGGATGTACCGGTCGTCGACCCGGTAACCTTCCAGTCCACCCGCGCAGGCGTGTTTTTCGGTGGCGATGCGGCGTTTGGTCCGAAAAACATCATCTGGGCCGTCGCGCACGGCCACCAGGCCGCGATCTCCATTCACAAGTACTGCCATGACGAGGACATGACAGAGCGCCTGCCGGACCAGGTGACGATGGAGAGCACCAAGATGGGCATGCACGAGTGGAGCTACAGCAATGACTACGATATGGGCTCGCGCAGGCTGGTTCCGCATGTCAGCCTCAAGGAGCGTTTCAAAAAGCTCGATATCGAAGTCGAACTGGGGTTCACAGCCGACCAGGCAATCGCCGAGGTCGAGCGTTGCCTGAATTGCGACATCCAAACGGAGTTCGTGGCAAAGCGATGCATCGAGTGCGACGCCTGCATCGATATTTGCCCGGTAGACTGCCTTACGATGACTGAAAACGAGCCGGAAGAAGCATTGCGAACCCATCTCACCGCACCGAGCACTAACCTGGAGCAGGCGCTGTTTGTATCCGAAGCGCTGCCGCAGACTGGTCGCGTGATGGTAAAGGACGAAGACCTGTGTATCCATTGCGGCCTGTGTGCGGAACGTTGTCCGACCGCCGCGTGGGACATGCAAAAATCCCTGATTACAATTCCACAGGCCGCGGATCAACCGGTATGTCAGAAACAACGCCGCAGCGCGTAAACGATTTCGTTGTCAAGCTCGCCAATGTTAACGGCACCGGTTCAGCCAGTGCCAATGGGCTGCTCATGAAGACCATTTTCCGCATGGGCGTGCCGGTCACGGCGAAAAACTTTTTCCCATCGAATATCCAGGGTCTGCCGACCTGGTATGAGATTCGGGTCAGCAAGGACGGTTACCAATCGCGCACCGACCGCATCGACCTGATGGTGGCGATGAATGCCCAGACCTATGCCGACGACCTCGCCGAAGTCGCAGCCGGTGGCTACCTGCTGTACGACTCTTCCTGGCCGCGCGACCGGCAACTCAAGCGGGACGATATCCAATTGTTGGGTGTACCGCTGGCCATGATGGTCAACCAGCAGTACGACGATCCACGTTCGCGCATATTGTTCAAGAATATCGCCTATGTCGGCGTCCTCAGCGCATTGCTGGATCTTGATCTGGCGGTGATCGACGAGATTCTCGATGAATTGTTTGCCAGGAAACCCGGTTTGCTCGAGGCCAATCACCAGGCGGTGGGCCTCGGCCGGGATTATGCGCTCGCGCATTTTGCCTGCCCGTTGCCGATTCGCATCGAGCCGATGGATAAGACCAAAGGTCACGTGGTTATCGATGGCAACACGGCGGCTGCCATGGGCTGTCTGTATGCCGGCGCATCCGTTGGCGCCTGGTATCCGATTACGCCGTCCACATCGTTGATGGATGCGTTCAAAGCGCTGTGCGAGCGCCATCGCATCGATCCAGAGACCGGCAAGAACCGCTTTTGCATTATCCAGGCCGAGGACGAACTCGCGGCGATAGGCATGGCATTGGGCGCGAGTTGGGGTGGCGCGCGTTCCTTTACCCCGACCAGTGGCCCGGGCCTGTCTCTGATGGGTGAGTTTCTGGGCCTGGCCTACTTTACCGAACTGCCGCTGGTGGTGTTCGATGTCCAGCGCTCCGGCCCGTCTACCGGTCTGCCGACGCGCACCCAGCAATCCGATATTATTGCGGCCGCCTACGCCTCGCACGGCGATACCCGGCATGTACTGTTGTTTCCGAAAGATCCGGAGGAATGCTTTTACCTGACGGTCGAGGCCTTCGATCTCGCCGACCGTCTGCAGACGCCGGTGATGGTGCTCAGCGATCTTGATATAGGCATGAACGACTGGATGTGTCCGGAGTTCAAGTGGGACGATAACTACCGACCCGATCGCGGCAAGGTGCTGCGCAAAAAAGAACTGGAATCCGTGGATTCCTTCTCTCGCTACCTGGATGTGGACGGCGATGGAATCTGTTATCGCAGTTATCCGGGAGATCACCCGAGAGGCGCTTATTTTCTGCGCGGTTCAGGACACACGGCCCACGCGAAGTACACCGAAGACCCGGATGAGTACACCGAACTGGTGGATCGTCTCAGCCGCAAGTGGGAAACCGCAAAGAGCCATGTGCCCGAGCCCGTATTGCTGTCCCGTAACCAGGCGGTGGCCGGCGTGATCGCGTATGGCAGCAGCGACAGCGCAATGCAGGAGGCGCTGGACCGGCTGGAGGAGCAGGGCGTGCCGATCGATTACCTCCGCATCCGGGCGTTTCCGTTCAATGAGCAGGTCGACGAGTTCCTGGCCGGTCACGATCGTGTCTTTGTCGTCGAGCAGAACCGCGACGCGCAATTGAGGATGTTGTTGCTCACTGAAAGCGCGGCGAGACGGGAGCAATTGATTTCGGTGCTGCATTACAATGGATTCCCGATGAGCTGCGACATTGTAATAACGCGAATCCAGGCCGCGATGTCTGCCCAAGGGGCTGCCGCATGAGTTATATTTCCAAACCCAGGGTTGGCCACCCGGCGCTGCAGCGCAACGAGCTTGGCATGCGGCAACGCGACTACGAAGGCACGATCTCGACCTTGTGCGCCGGCTGCGGCCACGACTCGATATCGGCGGCGCTGATCCAGACCTTTTTCGAGTTGAATATCGAACCCTACCGCGTGGCAAAAACCAGCGGTATCGGTTGTTCATCGAAGACGCCGGCCTACTTTCTCAGCCAGTCGCATGCGTTTAACTCGGTACACGGTCGCATGCCATCGGTGACGATGGGCGCGAACGCGGCCAACAGCAGCATGATTTTTGTCGGCATATCCGGCGATGGTGATTCCCTGTCCATCGGTATGGGTCAGTTTTGCCATGCGATCCGGCGTAATCTGAACATGGCCTACATCATCGAGAACAACGGCGTGTATGGTCTGACCAAGGGGCAGTTCTCGGCTACCGCCGATATCGGCAGCACCGCGAAGAAAGGCGAGGTAAACAACCAGAAACCGATTGACGCTGCGCTCACTGCGATCAACCAGGGCGCCAGCTACGTTGCACGCGGTTTCTCCGGCGACAAGCAGCAACTCGTACCGTTGCTCAAAGGTGCACTGAGACACAAAGGCTTTGCGCTCGTCGACATTATTTCACCGTGTGTGACTTTCAACGATCACCAGGGCTCGACAAAGAGTTACGCGCATACGCGTGAACACTTTCACCAACTGGAGCAAACCGATTTCGTCGCGCCGGCGGAGGAAATAACCGCGAGCAGCGATGGCAGGGACCTGACGCCAGTCACCTTGCATGATGGTAGCCGGATTCTTTTGCGGAATGTGGAAAATGGTTATGATCCGCGCGACCAGGCGGCGGCTTTTGCCTATTTGAAGAACTGTCAGTTACGCGGCGAAATACCAACGGGTTTATTGTTTATCGATGAAAACAGCATCGATTTCCACGAACGCAACAACACGATCGAAACGCCGCTAATCGATCTTGCGCACGAAGACATTTGTCCGGGCGCAGACGCGTTGGCAGATATGCTCGGCAAATACCGCTAGCGATCCATGCGCCGTACCGAGTCGCGGCTGGCGATATAGAGCGTATCCGCCGGCCGATTCGCGAAAATCCCGACCGTGACAACGCCCGGTATCTGGTTGAACCGGCTTTCCATTTCAGGCGGGCTCATGATCTTGAGATTGTAGACATCGATGATGTGATTGCCGTTGTCGGTTACAAAATCCTGCCGCCAGACCGGCTGACCGCGTGATTTCACCATCTGCCTGGCAACAAAAGAACGTGCCATGGGAATCACTTCCACAGGCATCGGGAAACTGCCCAGCAGGCCGACCAGCTTGCTTTCATCGATAATGCAGACGAAACAGCGCGAGGCCTCGGCGAGGATTTTCTCCCGGGTCAGCGCGCCACCCCCGCCCTTGATGAGATGCAGGTGTTTATTCGCCTCGTCCGCGCCGTCAACATAGAGATCCAGCGTGCCGACGTCATTGAGGTTGCTGACGGCAAACCCGGCCTGTTCCAATAGTTTTGCGCTGGCGTCCGAACTGGAAACCACGGCGTCAATATGGGATTTGACGCTGGCCAGAGCCTCGATAAAGAAATTGACGGTGGAACCGGTGCCGACGCCCAGCAGGCAGCCAGGCTTGATAAGTTCCAGCGCTGCTTCCGCGGCAGACTTCTTTAATAAATCCTGTCCATGCATAGCGGGGACAGAGTATGCCGTGGTTTGTATCGCGGAGCAAAAAAAGTGCCCGCAATGCGGGCACACTATGACAATCCTTGTCCCGGATGATGGCGGGGGTTGGCCCGCCACACCGGTTATCCATAACTACGGCTTATTTTTTCCTTGCCGCAGTTTTTTTCTTGGTCCTTCTCTTAGCCTTTTTCTTGGCTACCTTGCGTTTGGCCTTTTTCTTGGCGACCTTCTTTTTACCTCTTTTCTTCTTGGCTACCTTTCTCTTGGCCTTTTTCTTGGTGGCCTTCTTTTTACCTCTTTTCTTGGTCGCTTTTTTCTTGGTAGCCCTTTTCTTCTTGGCTACCTTCTTTTTCGCTGTCCGCCGCTTGGCGACTTTTTTCCGGGTTACCTTCTTCTTGGCAACCTTTTTACGTTTCTTAGCTGCAGAAATCTTCTTTTTTACAGAAGTTTTCTTTCTCGCTTTCTCTTTAGCCATGGCTAGTTTATCTCCGTGTCGGGTGTCCGAGGCCGAGTATAACTATAAATTTGGAAAATTCCAGTTTGTCAAAGATATTTTTCCCACTGTTTTGTTGCGTAATAACATATTTTCATTTCTTCCTGTTTTTATTACTCGATAAATAATTTTTTGTAAACAGAAAAAACTCATCACGTCACACTTTTGCAAACTGAAATTGTTCGCGTTTTTGTTTAAGACATTCTTAAAGAAGGTTGTTTATAAAGTTCCAGTGCGCTTTTTTTACGGGCATAACTGAAAGTCGATTTCCACGCATTAGTAGCTGAAACCCTTGTAGTTCCTTGTCCTGGAACTGTTTGAGAAATGTTAGCGGCAGTTCTCTGGCAAACTTTCGTTTAAATTTTACGTCGACCATAAACCAGCGTGGATTTTCGGAATCCGATTTTGCATCGAAATGTTTGTCCATTGGATCGAACGCCGTGTGATCGGGATATCCTTCACCAACAACGATTACGGTTCCGACGATAGCGGGTTGATCGCAGTTGGAATGATAAAAAAAGGCGAGATCACCTTTCTTCATTTGATCGCGCATCATGTTTCGCGCCTGGTAATTGCGCACGCCGTCCCAGTGATTTGTTTTCCCGGGGGAGTTCGCCAGGTCATCAATCCCGAATTCTCCAGGCTCCGATTTGAACAGCCAGTAATTCATCAGCTTTCCTTCGCTTTCATTTTTGGTTTGCCGCAGCGCTCGAAGTGTAAAAAGCGGTTTCGGTTGCCACGGCGCTTAGCGAGACGTCCCATTCCCGTGGTTCCAGCTCAGTTACCCGCTGAAAATCGTACGCGAGTCCGATCAAGCGTGGCTTTATCCGGTTTTTGCGATGCCGCAGGAACGAGAAACAACGATCATAATAGCCGGCCCCCACGCCGATCCGGTGCAACGAGTGGTCAAAGGCCACCAGTGGTGTCAGCACCAGGTCCAGTTGATCGGTAGCAACGTAACGGCGGTCTTCACGAGCGGGTTCCGGAATGCCGTAGTGGTTGACCAACAGACGCTGCCCGGGCTTGTAGACCGCAAATCTCATATTTTTCCCGCGGTCGACCAATACCGGCACGCACACGGTTTTGCCTGCGTCGATTGCCATGGAAATCAATGACCCGGTGTCCACTTCGCCGTCAAATGGAAGATAAGCCGCTATTTTTATGGCTTGGCGAAACAAATCCTGGCTGCTCAGCCGAGCGGTGATGGCTTGTGCGGCGGCGGATTGTTCCGCCCGCGGGAGTGATCTGCGCAGGCCGCGCATTTTCTTGCGGAGTTCAGATCGCCGGTTATCAGTCACCATGGATTCGCGAAAAAAACGCACCCCGCCTGAGCCGTCACAAACCATTGCTCTCGAACCAGAGCAAAAAGTGGGACTGGCCGTGGTGTCGCAGGCTTTCCGCAATAGGCGGCCATGCTCAAAAACACCGACAGTACCTGGTCCCAGGATTGAGTAATTAGGGTCGAGAGGTATCCCGGTCCGTGTCGAACCCCGCAGGGTGCGCCCTGAACATCAGTATACATAGAAGGACCAGCTTGAAAAGCGCCGGGATCACAAATCCATTTGCTGGCCCTTTTGCAGGGCCGTTTCGACGCGCTCTGTCAGGTTTCGCAGCCTGATGCTTACAGTTTCGTCAATCGTTGTGCCTGCGCTTTGCGCCATCAGAAAGTCGTTGGTGATATTTAACG
Organism: Pseudomonadota bacterium; assembly: GCA_022572885.1. Classification (NCBI taxonomy): domain Bacteria; kingdom Pseudomonadati; phylum Pseudomonadota; species Pseudomonadota bacterium. The sequence continues at coordinate 9,623 of JACZVC010000015.1, forward strand.
CGGCCATGACGGCGATACGGTCCAGACCCATGACCTTGCCGCTATCCTTGATTTCACGCATTTTGTTGTTTAGCAATTCCGCGGCATCGAGCAACGCAGCGCGCTCGTCGACCGGGCAGGAAACCTGGTATTCCTTTTCCAGGATGCGCACGTTTACCCTGGCAAATGTGTCACTCATCAGCTTTGCTCCATCGCTTTAAGGCGAGTGATCATGGATTCGACACGCGATCGTACCTGCTCGTTCTTCTGAACCAGGCTGGCCCGTTCGTTGATCAGGTTGTCCTGACGTTCGCGCAGGGAGCGGTTTTCGTCCTTTAGCTGGCTGGTTATGACCACCAGCTCGTCAAGGCGCTTTTCCAGCTTGCGAAGCTCATTTTCGAATAGTTTTAACGAGTCGTTTCTAGACATGGTGCAAATATAGAACCGCCGCATAGGCGCGGTCAATCTGAATGCTTGCCAAAAGCTTGCCGAAGGCGCCAAAACAGACCCCGAATTGCCGGCGATTTTTTGGTATTGGACCGCAGATGCCTGATAATCGGTATCTTGGACAGGATCATGAGCATGCCTGACTTTCACACGCTAAACGATGCCCTGGAAAACGCCGATGCATGCTGTGGAGCAGCCGAGGCGCCCGGTATGTTGTGCGGGATTTTGTGCGCCGAGGCGCAACAGTCTGGAACTCGCTGGCTTGCCGAGATTTTCCCGGCTAACGGGCAACAGGCGCAGCCGGGAGATTGCCGCGAGCCCCTGGGCGAGTTGTTCGCGCAGACCTATCGCGGGCTCGAAGAGGGGCAAATGGAATTCATGCCACTGTTGCCGGGGGATGGCGAAGCCCTGGACCAGCGAACGGACAGCCTGGGCAAGTGGTGTCAGGGGTTCTTGAGCGGGCTTGGTCTGGGTGGTCTGGGCGATACGCAGGACCGGCTGCCTGAGAGCGTCAGCGAAGTGATGACCGATCTCGCGCAGATCGCGAAGGCGATCAACGGCGGGGGCGATGCGGAAGAAGGGGAGGCTGCATTCACCGAGGTACTCGAGTATCTTCGGGTAAGCGTTCAACTCATCTACGAAGAGCTCGCCGGCCTGCGTGGCCCCGTGGGTGAACGGCCCGTGACACATTAGAACAGGGTGAAAGGTTCCAGGGAATGACGCCAACAGAATTTGCACGCCGCCGCCGGCAGTTGATGCGGATGATCGGCAGCGGCGGGATTGCGATCCTGCCGGCGGCGCCGGAGAAGATTCGCAACCGCGACACCACATATCCATTTCGCCAGGATAGCGATTTTATTTACCTGACCGGCTTTGACGAGCCGGATGCGGTTGCGGTACTGATACCCGGGCGCGCGCATGCCGAATACATCCTTTTTTGCCGTGAGCGGGACCCATCGCGGGAGACCTGGGACGGGCCAAGAGCAGGTCCTGAGGGCGCGCAGGCCGACCACGGCGCCGATGACGCGTTTCCGATATCGGATATCGATGAGATTCTTCCCGGCCTGATGGAACACTGCGAGCGTGTTTATTACACGATGGGCGCACACCCGGATTTTGATACGCAGGTTATGGGCTGGTTCGACGGCTTGCGCAATCGCGGGCAAAGCGACGGGCTGATACCGCGGGAATTCGTCGCGCTCGATCATCTGTTGCACGATATGCGCCTTTACAAGAGTCGCCGCGAAATCAGCGCATTGCGCAAGGCCGCGCGCATCGCCGCCGCCGCCCACAAAAAACTGATGGCAGCGTGCAGGCCCGGGATCATGGAATACGAACTCGAGGCAGAACTGCTCCACGAGTTCAAGCGGAACGGATGCGAAACGGCTTATCAGCCCATCGTCGGATCCGGGCCAAACAGCTGCGTTCTTCATTATGTGAAAAATAACCGCCGCATGGAGGACGGGGAAATGCTGCTGGTGGACGCCGGCTGCGAGTATCGCGGTTATGCGTCGGACGTTACTCGCAGCATGCCTGTCAATGGCCGCTTTTCGATCGAGCAGAAGGCGGTCTACCAGATAGTCCTGGACGCGCAAAAGGCCGCGATCGAAAAAGTCTCACCGCGCTGTCACTGGAACGAACCGCATGACGCAGCAATCAAAACCATCACCCGCGGCCTGGTAAAGCTGGGCCTGTTGAAGGGGCGTGTACCCTCGCTGATCAAATCCGCTGCCTACAAGAAATTTTTCATGCACCGCACCGGCCATTGGCTGGGAATGGATGTCCACGACGTTGGCGATTATCGCGTCGGTGAAGAGTGGCGTCACCTGGAGCCCGGGATGGTCATGACCGTGGAGCCCGGAATTTATATCCCGCCCGGGACCAAGGGGGTCGCCAGGAAGTGGTGGGGGATCGGCGTGCGTATCGAAGACGATGTCCTGATAACCAAGGACGGTTGCGAAGTCCTGAGCCGCGATGTGCCCAGGGAAATTGCCGACATCGAGGCCTTGATGAGCGGCGGGATCTGAGCACGGGTCATGCAAATTGAGCAGACAGAATTTGATGTCATTATTGTCGGCGGCGGCATGGTCGGTGCATCGCTGGCGGTCGCACTGGCGCCGTTGCCGTTGCGGATTGCAGTGATCGAAGCATTCGATCCGCGACAACGCGGTGTTTCCCAGCCCAGCTATGACGATCGCTCGACCGCAATAGCGAATGGATCGCAGCAAATACTCGAGACCATCGGTGTCTGGGCGGGCATGGCTCAGGATGCGACCGCGATTACCGATATACACATTTCCGATCGCGGTCATTTTGGTATCGGCCGCATCAGCGCCGCGGAAGAAAAGGTCCCGGCTTTGGGATATGTCGTTCCCAACCGTGCGCTGGGCCGGTCGTTGTGGGCGGCGCTCGAGTCTTTTGACAACATCCGGGTGTTCTGCCCGGCGCGTCTGGAGTCGCTGGTCAACGAAGGTGATTCGGTTCAGGTTGCGCTCATCGAAGAAGACGGCAAGACCATCCAACTGCAGGGGCGGCTGGTCGCCGCCGCCGATGGCGCACAATCGGTGGTTAGAAAAATACTCGGCATCGATGCCACTGTCTGGGACTATGACCAGACTGCGATCATCAGTAACGTGACCACGGAAAAGCCGCATCGAAATGTCGCCTACGAACGGTTTACGGCGCATGGGCCGATGGCGGTGTTGCCGATGACCGAAGGCCGCAGCGCGCTGGTATGGACCGTACCGAGCGAGCAGGCTGAGGAAATCCTGCAACTGAGCGACCGGCAGATTCTCGACCGCCTGCAGGAACTGTTTGGCTATCGTCTCGGGCACTGGCAAAAAATCGGCGCGCGGGTCTCCTATCCGCTGAGCATGAGCAAGGCAAAAGAGCAGACCCGGCACCGGGTGGCGATTATCGGCAACGCGGCCCATGGTCTGCACCCGATCGCCGGGCAGGGATTCAATCTCAGCTTGCGGGATGTCGCGGTCCTGGCCGAGGTGATCGCGGGTGCGGACGACCCCGGTGGCCCGCAGGCACTCGAAAAATATCGCCGCTTGCGCGCGGGCGACCAGGCCAGAGTCATGAGTTTCACCGATGCGCTGGTCAGGGTGTTCGGTAACCCGCTGACCTCTGTCCAGCTCGTACGCAACCTCGCGCTGCTCATGTTTGATTTGTTGCCCGGTGGCAAAAGCCTTTTGGCCAGGCATACCATGGGCCGCGGCGGCGATCTGCCCAGGTTGGCGCGGGGTGTCCCGTTGCTATGAAAACGCCCACGGTCTGCATTGTTGGCGGTGGCATGGTCGGTTGCGCGCTGGCCGCGTTGCTTGGCCGCGATCAGCGCTACCCAGGCACCGTGGTGTTGCTCGAAGCCGGCGATCCGCCGGTGCTAAACGACGACTACGATCTTCGCGTCGTCGCGCTTGCCACCACTTCTCAGCGCGTACTGGAAGCCGCCGGGGCCTGGCGAGAGATCGCCGCGACGCGCATTTCACCCTATCGCGAGATGCAAGTCTGGGATGCCGGCTCGAAGCCGGGGTTCCCCGGTTCGGTGCATTTTTCCGCCGCCGAAGTGGGCGCGGCAGCGCTTGGCCACATCGTCGAGAATCAGTTGATTCGCCACGCCTTATGGCAGTCGCTGGCTGGCATGGAGCGGGTCATTGTTCGTTCGAACTGCCGGGTCGGCGATCTGCGGCTGGGCGATGAGACAGCCAGATTGGTGTTGGCTGACGGGGAAGTGATGGATTGCACATTGGTGGTGGCCGCTGACGGCGCTTCGTCGCCGATCCGCGAAATGGCGGAAATCGAAACCACCGGCTGGTCTTACCGGCAAAAGGCGGTCGTTACCCACGTGCAAAGCCAGCTCCCGCATCGGGAAACGGCCTGGCAACGATTCCTGCCATCCGGTCCGCTGGCTTTTTTGCCGCTGGCAGATGGGCGCAGTTCCGTGGTTTGGTCGAATACGGTTGACGGCGCCGATCGGCTGCTCGGGTTGAACGACCGGCAATTTCTTGGCGAACTCGAGGTCGCCAGTGACGGAACTTTGGGCCGGATGCTGGCCTGCGGTAAGCGGGCCGCGTTCCCGCTGCGTTTGCTCCATGCACGAAACTATTGCCGGCAGAGGCTGGTATTGATCGGCGACGCGGCGCACGCGATTCATCCGCTGGCCGGACAGGGCGCCAACCTGGGATTCCTCGATGCGGCGGCGCTCCACGAAACATTGGTCAAGGCGTTGCAGGCCGGGGAGGATCCCGGGGACCGTTCGGTTTTGCGCCGCTACGAGCGCTGGCGTAAGAGCGACAACCTGGCCATGCTGGCGGCGATGGATGGTATCAAGCGACTGTTTGGCAACGATCTGCCATCGCTGGCGCGGATTCGCAGTCTTGGGTTGAGCCTGGTCAACGCCTTGCCACCGGCCCGCAAGGCCTTTGTCCGGCGGGCGATGGGAATGAGCGGAGATCTGCCGGAGTTGCTCACCAGGCCGGCACATTCCGGGCGCGGATTAGGCGAGGAGATTCGATGAGCGCGGGTCGTTTCCGGTTGCGCGCGGCCGAGCGGAAAGATGCTTCGTTGATCCTCGCTTTTATCAAGGAACTGGCCGATTACGAGGAACTGGGCGACCAGGTAAGCGCCACCGAGGAAAAACTGGTGGCCAGTCTGTTTGCCGAGCCAGCTTTTGCCGAAGTGCTGATTGCCGAGGCGGTTGCGGATAAAGGCACCATGGAGGCGGCTGGCTTCGCATTGTATTTCTACAATTACTCGACCTTTCTCGGCCAGCCCGGCATCTTCCTCGAGGATTTGTTTGTTCGCCCGGCGTTTCGCGGCCTCGGGATCGGCATCGGCCTGTTGCGCGAGCTGGCGAAAAAAACCATCGAAGAAAATTGTGGGCGTCTGGAATGGATGGTGCTTGACTGGAACGAACCCGCCATTGATTTTTATCATTCCATCGGCGCGCGGCGGGTGGATGGATTCGTGCCCTACCGGCTTAGCGGAGACGCCTTGCAAAGGCTGGCGCAAAGCGGGCAAGATGGATAAAGGAGCAACAGCATGCCGCACGCCGAACTGGAAAAACTACTCGATGAGTTGCAGCAGGAGCTGGCCGAGGGGAGCAGCCTGGATGACGATGCGAAGGCTCAGCTGGCAGAGTTGCATGCCAGCATTGGCCATCTATTGGCCGAAGGCGCGCAGGAAACGCCGGCCAACCTGGCCGAGACGGTTAGCGGAAATATCGATCGCTTTGAAACCAGCCATCCCGCGCTGACGATGGTACTCGGTAGGATTGCCGATATTCTCAACAAGCTCGGTATCTGATCAGGCTCCTAGCGCGTCTATTTTTGCCGCGCAAATAAAATCATTCTCAGAAAGGCCGTCGATCGAGTGGGTCGTGTAGCGTACCAGGCAATGGCCATAGCCGAGTTCGAGGTCCGGGTGGTGGTTTTCCGCATTGGCGATCCAGGCCACGGCATTGGCAAAGCTCATGGTCTGGTAAAAGCCGCCAAAGGAATAATCGCGGCGGATTTCCTTGCCATCGGCTGACAACGCCCAGCCATCCTCAAGTTGCCCGACCATCGCGGTCGCGGCCTCATGCGACAGCGGTTCCACCCCGCCTTCACAGGGCTTGCAGTGCCTGTTTTGCAGCTTATTGTCCATGTTTTTCCGAGTAGTGACTGCGAATATAGTCGGCTACCAGTCCCTTGAATTCCCCGGCGATATTATCGCCTTTAAGCGTAACCGTTTTCTTACCGTCTTCGTATACCGGCGCCACCGCTTTTTCGCCGCTGCCCGGCAAGCTGATGCCGATGTTGGCGTGTTTGCTTTCGCCAGGGCCGTTAACGACGCAGCCCATCACCGCGACGCTCATGTTTTCTACGCCAGGGTAACGTTCCCGCCATTCGGGCATGCGTTGCCGGATATCGGCCTGGATTTCCTGGGCCAGTTCCTGGAAAATCGTGCTGGTGGTGCGTCCGCAACCCGGGCAGGCGATGACCACCGGCGAGAACGCGCGCAGGCCCATGCTTTGCAGTATTTCTTGTGCGACCTGGACTTCCCGGGCGCGCGAAGCGCCCGGTTCCGGCGTCAGCGAAATACGTATGGTGTCGCCGATGCCTTGTTGCAGCAGCACGCCCAGCGCGGCGGTCGAGGCAACTATGCCCTTGCTGCCCATGCCTGCCTCGGTCAGGCCCAGGTGCAACGGATAGTCGCAACGTCCCGCCAGGTCCTGGTAAACCGCGATCAAGTCCTGAACGCCCGACATCTTGCAAGACAGGATAATCTGTTCGTGCCCCAGGCCGATCTCCTCGGCACGGCTGGCGCTGCGCAGGGCGGATTGCTGCATGGCCTCCAGCACGACCCGGCGCGCATCCAGCGGCTCGCGGCGGGCCGAGTTTTCGTCCATCAGCGAGGTCAGCAAATCCTGATCCAGGCTGCCCCAGTTGACGCCGATGCGCACCGCTTTGTTTTTCTTGCAGGCGACTTCGATCATCTCGGTGAACTGGGGGTCGCGCTTTTTGCCGCGGCCGACGTTGCCGGGGTTGATGCGGAACTTGGCGAGCGCATCGCCGCAGGCGCCGACTTCGCGCAGCAGCTTGTGGCCGTTGAAGTGAAAATCGCCGATCAGCGGCGTATCGCAATCGAGTTGATCCAGGCGCTCGCGAATCTCCGGCACGGCTTTGGCTGCCTCGATATTGTTGACGGTGATTCGTACCAACTCGGAACCGGCCTGGGCCAGTTCAAGAACCTGGCTGACCGTCGCCTCGATATCGGTGGTATCGGTATTGGTCATGGACTGGACCACGATCGGCGCGTCACCGCCGATGCTTATTCCGCCGACCCGGCAAACCGTGGATTTTCTACGATCGATACTCATGCTATGGCTTTCATTGCTTTAGCGAGTTTCGGCCAAAGCGGTTTTTCTCCGCCGTTATCCAGGCGTCGATCTGGCTTTCCAGCACATCGAGCGGTACCGCGCCCTTTTCGAGCACCGCGTTGTGGAAGCGCTTGATATCAAAATCTTCACCCAGCGCATCCTGGCTTTGCCGGCGCAGTTGTTTGATTTTCAGCTCGCCGATCTTGTAGGCCAGGGCCTGACCGGGCATGACGATATAGCGATCTATCTCGTTGACGATGTCGAACTCGGTTTTCGCCGCATTGTCCTTGAAAAAAGTTATCGCTTTTTGCCGGCTCCAATGCTTCGCATGCATGCCGGTATCGACGACCAGGCGTACGGCACGCCACATTTCATAGGTGAGCTGACCGAACTCGGAATAGGGGTCCGCGTACAGCCCAAGGTCTCCGCCCAGGCTTTCGCTGTACAGGCCCCAGCCCTCGATGAAGGCGGTAAATCCACTATAGCGCCTGAACGCGGGCAGCTCGCCCAACTCTTGCGCGAGCGCGATCTGGAGGTGATGGCCGGGTACCGCTTCGTGCACGCTCAATACTTCCATTTCGTATTTCGGCCGAACTTCCGGGCGGTACAGGTTGACAAAATATGTGCCCGGCCGGCTGCCATCGGCGGCCGGCCGCGAGTAATACGCGGTCGTGGTGTCAGGCGCGATCGCGGCAGGAATTGCTTTGACCACGTAAGGCGCTTTTGGCAACCGGCCAAACAACCGTGGCACCTCCGGATCGATCCGTTTGGTGATCGCAATGTACCCGGCCAGCAGTTCGTCCGAACTGTCATAGTAAAATTGCGGATCTGTGCGCAAAAATTTAAGAAAATCGTCAAAACTGCCGCTAAAATTCAAGTTCTTGATGATTTCCATCATTTTGCCGCGAATTCTGGCGACTTCCCGCAGGCCGATTTCATGGATTTCATCGGCGCTTAAGGATGTGGTTGTGTAGTGCTCGACCCGGAATTGGTAAAAGGCCTCGCCATCGGGCTGTGCATCTGCGCCGACCTGGTCGCGGGTCACGGGCAGGTAGTCATGGTCGATGAATTTAGCCAGGCGCTTGAAACTCGGCAGGACTGCGCGCGCGATCGCCTTGCGCGCCCGGGCTTTCAGCTTGCCCTGGCGGTGCTCGGATATGCTCTCGGGCATATCGTTGAAGGGTGCGAAAAACGAGCTGGCGAACGGATCGTCAACGAGCTGGGCGGTGATCTGCGCCGGTAAACGCTGCATGATGATGGTCGGGTGGACCCGGCCCTCCTTGATCCCCCGTCGCATCAGCTTGATGGTCTGGTCCATGTAAACATCAAAGGACTGCAGACGGGCTATCCAGTCTTCATAAGCCCTTGCATTATCGAATTTCAGGCGGTCGGCGAGCTGATCCGCGGTCTGGATACCGCCACGTTGATTTAACGGCAGCAGGAATTGTCTGAACCGGTAGGCTTTGACCTGGTCCTGCGTCTGGCGCATGAACAGGTCATAGTTGATCCGGTCCGTCTCAGACAGCGCCGAACGGTCGATCTGCCTGATCCTGGCCAGGTCGCGCCGGTCCTCGGCGTGAGAAACAGCGATGGCGCCGAGGCTGCGATCGGGCCATTGCCGGTTATAACGCAGATCGCCAAAGCTGGATGCGACGGTGGGGTTTTCGCGCAGCGTCCGTTCCCAGGATTCCGCAAACAATTGATGCAGATCGGAGCTTGCATCGGCTTTGACCCAGCCCGGCTGGCCGGCCAGCATGAAGGCAGCGGTGGCGATCATGAAAACTTTGCCTGCGATCACGTAAATCTCCTGTCCTGGTGCGCGGATGGCTATTCTCGCCGCTAGCGGATGCGATCGGCAAGTCCGGATCGATTACAATCGACGGGGCGATGGGCTATTATTCTCAGCCCGATTCAAAGTATCCGCTGGAGAGAACCCGACAGGGTCGCCGAAGGCGCAACTTGCCCGGAAACGCTCAGGCACACGGACAGTGGGTACGTATCGGCTCTGGAGAGCGGCCGCGATGCGGTCCACCGAAGGGGTGCGGCCAGGATTTTCCCGGCCCGATCTCTCAGGTCTAAGGACAGAGGGGCGGCAGATTTATGGTCTGCCGCCTTTTTTTATTGCCAGGGCTACGAGAGGAGTGGCATGCCAGACCAGACCCCATTATACGACGCACATGTCGCTCTCGGCGCCCGGATCGTCGATTTCGGCGGCTGGAACATGCCGGTCAATTATGGCTCGCAGATCGAAGAACACCACGCGGTGCGCAACGATGCGGGTATGTTCGACGTGTCGCACATGACGGTCGTCGATCTGCAAGGCGCGGCGGTGCGTCCTTTCCTGTCCCGGCTGTTGGCCAATGACGTCGGCAAATTACGCGAGCCGGGCAAGGCCCTGTATTCGTGCATGCTGAATCACGATGGTGGCGTGATCGACGACCTGATCGTGTATTACCTGGCCGAGGACTGGTTCCGGATGGTGGTCAACGCGGCTACCCGCGACAAAGACCTGGCCTGGATCATGGCACAGGCGTCCGCTGACGGGCCGACGGTCAGCGAGCGCGACGACCTGGCCATGATCGCGGTCCAGGGGCCAAACGCGCGGCAAAAAGCGGCGGGGGTGCTGCCACCGGAACAGGCGGCGGCGGCGCTGGCGCTGAAACCCTTCAGCGCAGCCGGGATCGGTGAGTTGTTTATCGCACGGACCGGTTATACCGGTGAGGACGGTTGGGAGATCATGCTGCCGGCGGCTGCCGCGGCCGAATTCTGGGGCAGGCTGAACCAGGCTGGCATCCATCCTTGTGGTCTGGGCGCCAGGGATACATTGCGTCTGGAAGCCGGCATGAACCTTTATGGAAACGACATGGACGAGAGTACGACACCTCTGGAATCTGCGTTGTCCTGGACGGTCGCGTTCGAGCCGCGAGACCGTGATTTTATCGGTCGCGCCGCGTTGGAAAAACAGCAAGCCGAAGGCGTGGACCGGAAGCTGGTTGGCCTGCTGCTCGAAGGCAGGGGGGTACTCCGGGCGCACCAGAAAGTCACTTGTGCCGCTGGCGAAGGCGAGACCACCAGCGGCAGTTTCTCGCCGACGCTTGGCGGTTCGATCGGCATGGCAAGAGTGCCGGCCGGGTGCGGCAGCGAATGCGAGGTCGAAATTCGCGGCAGAGTCTTGCCTGCGAAAGTCAGCAAAACCACCTTCGTGCGCAATGGCAAGGCAGTTGTATAAGGAGTACACGATGAGCAATGTACCTGCGGATCTCAAATACAGTAGCGACCACGAATGGGTGCGCGTGCAAGACGATGGTTCTGCCGTTATCGGCATCACCGATCACGCCCAGGACGCGCTCGGCGACCTGGTCTTTATCGAGGCGCCGGAGGCTGGCAGCGTCTTTGCCAGTGGCGACGCCTTCGGCGTCGTCGAGTCGGTGAAGGCTGCGTCCGATGTACTCAGCCCGTTCAGCGGCGAGGTGCTGGGAGTTAATTCCGCGCTGGACGATACGCCGGAATTGGTGAATACGGATCCTTACGGCGATGGCTGGTTGATCCGCATGCAGCCTGGCGACGCGACCGAGCTGGATGGGCTGATGGACGCGGCGGCCTATGAGCAGTTCCTGGAAAAAGAAGCATAAAGGGCGGCCGGAGCAAAGATGCCATTCATACCGCACACCGATGATGACGTCGGCAAAATGCTCGCTGTAATCGGCGTCGAGTCGGTTGAAGATCTTTTTGACGAGATTCCTGACGAGCTGCGGATAAAGTCGCTGGATCGCGTGCCCGAGGCCGTCAGCGAAATGGAAATTGCGCGCCTGATGCAGGATCGGGCACGGATGGATAGCGGCGCGCTGAATTTCATCGGCGCGGGCGCTTACGAACACCATGTGCCGGCGGCGGTCTGGGAGATCGCCACCCGCGGCGAGTTTTACACCTCATATACGCCGTATCAGGCCGAAGCCAGCCAGGGGACGCTGCAGCTTATTTACGAATACCAGACCATGATGACCGGCCTGACCGGCATGGAAGTCTCCAACGCTTCGTTATATGACGGCGCCTCTGCGCTGGCGGAAGCCTGCCTGATGGCGGTGCGCGCCAACCGTGCGTCAAAATCCCGTCGCATTCTGATCGCCGGCGCCTTGCACCCGATGTATCGGCAAGTCGCCGAGGCGATCTGTGCCGCTCAGGAAATCGAGTTCATCGGTCTGCCGTTTTGCAGCGAAGGCGGCCACGCCGTCTTGCAATCGCTGGACGAATACAGCGGCGAAGACCTGACCGCCGTGATCGTGCAACAACCGAATTTCTTTGGCGTGCTGGAGGAGGTCGACGCGATCTCCGACTGGGCCCGGGCGCAAAAGGCGCTGACCATCGCGGTCGTCAACCCGACTTCGCTGGCCTTGCTGACGCCGCCCGGTGAATGGGGCGCAAAGGGTGCGGATATAGTCTGCGGCGAGGGCCAGCCGTTGGGCATTCCGTTGTCATCGGGCGGGCCATATTTTGGTTTCCTGACGACGCGCCAGGCGCTGGTTCGCCAGATGCCGGGCCGCCTGGTGGGGCGCACCGTCGATCTCGATGGCAAGCGCGGATTTACGCTGACCTTGCAGGCCAGGGAACAGCACATAAGGCGTTCCAAGGCTACCTCGAACATCTGCACCAACCAGGGGCTGATGGTCACCGCCGCGACCATATACATGAGCTTGCTGGGTGCGGAAGGCCTGGCCAGGGTCGCCGGCGCTGCGCACCGAAGAACTGGCGAGCTCTGTGCTGCATTGTGCGAACTGCCAGGCGTGGAACGCGTATTCAACAGGCCGTTTTTTCATGAAGTGGTCATTCGCCTGGACCGCCCGGTCGCACCGCTGCTGGACATCCTTGCGGAACAGGGAGTTCTCGGCGGACTGGATTTGAGCGCGTCACACCCGCAGCTGGGCAATGCCTTGTTATTGTGCGCGACCGAAACGAAAAGCGAAGCGGACATCGTCCGCTACCGCGATTTACTCGCGGAAATTATCGACCAGGAGTGTGCCGCTTGATTAAAAAGCACGCAAACCTGGCGAGTGTCGGATATTTTAAGGAGAGAAAAATGGCAACAATTACATTGAAGGGCAACGAGATTCATACCGCTGGCGATTTTCCGGTGGTTGGCGGCAAGGGTCCGGATTTCCACCTGACCAACGGTGACTTGCAGGAAGTATCGGTAGCGGATTTTTCGGGTTCCAAGAAATTACTCAATATTTTCCCGAGCGTCGATACGCCGGTCTGCGCAATATCGACAAAGAAATTCAATGACTATGCGCGTGAGCACGAGGACACTGTCATGCTGATGATTTCGGCGGACCTGCCGTTCGCGCAGAAAAGATTTTGCAGCAATGAGGGTCTGGAAAATGTCGTGGTGCTTTCGACGATGCGCTCGCCGGATTTTGCCAGGAGCTATGGCGTCGAAATGATTGACGGCCCGCTCCGCGGGCTCACTGCGCGCGCTGTCGTGGTACTGGATGAGAACAACACGGTGCTGCATGCAGAGCTGGTCGCGGAAATCGCCCAGGAACCCGATTACGAAACGGCGTTGAAAGCGCTAGGCTGAGCAGAGGCAAACCGGGGTATGAGCGACAAACTGATTTTCGAACACTCACGCAGCGGCAGGCGGGCAAGCGCTCAGGCGCCCCTGAGCTCATCGGCAAATGATTTGCCGGAGAAGTTTCTTCGCCGGTCGCCGCCGCTGTTGCCCGAGGTGTCTGAATTGCAGACCGTGCGTCATTATACGCGCCTGTCGCAGAAAAACTTTTCCATCGATACCCACTTTTACCCGCTGGGCTCGTGCACGATGAAGTACAACCCGCGTGCCTGTAACCAGCTTGCGATGCTGCCGGGCTTTTTGTCGCGTCACCCGCTCGGTCCGGAATCCCACGGCCAGGGTTTCATGTCGTGCATGTATGAACTTCAGGAAATGCTGAAAGCGGTTACCGGGATGAAAGAAGTATCGCTGACGCCGATGGCGGGCGCACAGGGTGAGTTCGCCGGGGTCGCGATGATCCGCGCGTATCATCGCTCGCGGAACGACAAAGGTCGCAGCGAGATCCTGGTTCCCGACGCGGCGCACGGAACCAACCCAGCGACTGCGACCATGTGTGGTTACAGCTTGCGCGAAATACCCACCGGCAAGAACGGTGACGTCGATATCGAGGCGCTGAAAGCGGTGGTTGGACCGCAGACGGCCGGCATCATGCTGACCAACCCATCGACGGTCGGCGTGTTCGACCGAAGTATCCAGGAAATGTCGCGCATCGTTCATTCAGCGGGCGGCCTGCTGTACTACGACGGCGCCAATCTGAATGCCATCCTCGGCAAGGTTGCCCCGGGCGACATGGGGTTCGACGTGATCCACATGAACCTGCACAAGACCTTTTCCACGCCGCACGGTGGTGGCGGGCCCGGCTCGGGCGCGGTTGGCGTCGGCGACCGCCTGAAGGAATTCCTGCCGTTACCGGTGGTCGGAAAGGATGGTGACCGCTACCGTTGGCTCACGGAGCCAGATTTTCCACGAAGCATCGGTCGGCTGTCAGCCTTTATGGGAAATGCCGGCGTGCTGCTACGCGCTTACGTTTACATGCGTTTGCTGGGTCGCAATGGCATGCAACGAGTGTCGGAAAATGCCGCGCTTGGCGCCAACTACCTGATGAAAAAACTGCAGGACGCGGGTTTTGAACTGGCCTACCCGGAAAGACGTGCGAGCCATGAGTTTATCGTGACATTGAAGAAAGAAAAGAGTGAACTGGGCGTGACCGCAATGGATTTTGCGAAATGCCTGCTCGATCATGGTTACCATGCACCGACCACTTATTTTCCGTTGCTGGTGCCTGAATGTCTGTTGATCGAGCCGACCGAAAGCGAGGCAAAAGAAGATCTGGATGGCTTCGTTGCAGCCATGATTGCGATCCGCGAGCAGGCGAAAACCGACCCGGAAAAAGTGAAGGGCGCGCCTTATACCATGCCGGTCCGGCGTCTCGACGATGTGCGGGCGGCCCGCCAACTCGATTTGCGCTGGCAGCCAGGCGCAAAGCACTGAAGCCGGCGCAGGCGTCTGCGGGGCAGATGCGGATAAACAGGAGTTTCATGAGACACAGGCCTATAGTTGTGCTGACCCGGGTGTTGGCAGTATTCGTGCTGGCCGGCGCCGCGAACGCCCAGGACAGCGATCAGTGGAAAAATACGCTGGGCAAAGTCAGTAGTGGGATCGTGTCGATCCGCATTGACGGAACCCGGGCATTCGACACCGAATGGAACATGTCCAGCCAGGCCACCGGTTTCGTCGTGGACGCGAAACGCGGCCTGATCCTGACCAACCGCCACGTGGTGACCGCCGGACCGGTGACCGCCGAAGCGGTCTTTGCCAACAACGAAGAGGTCGAGCTAAAGCCGGTATACCGGGACCCGGTCCATGACTTCGGGTTTTATCGCTACGACCCGGATCAGCTCTCCTATATTCAGCCCCACCAGTTTTTGCTGGCGCCCGAGTACGCGCAAATCGGGCGGGAAATCCGGGTCGTCGGCAACGATGCGGGCGAGCAGCTTGCAATACTTGCCGGCACCATCGCGCGGCTGGATCGTGCCGCGCCCGATTATGGCCGTGGCAATTACAACGACTTCAATACCTTTTATATTCAGGCCGCCTCCAACACCTCCGGTGGCTCGTCGGGTTCCCCGGTGATCGACATCGATGGGCGGGTGGTTGCACTCAATGCTGGTGGCACCAGTTCCGCTGCCTCGAGCTTTTACCTGCCGCTGGATCGCGTGCAACGGGCGCTGGATCTTATCCGGGCCGGTGCCGCGGTTAGCCGCGGTACGCTACAAACAATTTTCTCGAGTAAGCCTTACGACGAGCTGCGTCGCCTCGGTCTAAGCCCGGATATCGAGGCCGAGGCCCGCCAGGAGTTCCCCGGCCGGACCGGCATGCTGGTCGTCCAGCAAGTCGTGCCGGGTGCGGGTACGGAGGTAGTCCTGCAACCCGGCGACATCCTGGTTCGCGTGAACGATGCGATGGTTACGGATTTTGTGACCCTAGAGGAAGTTCTTGATTCCAGCGTCGGCGAGCTGGTCAAATTATCGATCAGCCGTGGCAGCAAGGTGCTGACATCGAAGCTCGAGATTCAGAATCTTCACGACATCACCCCGGATCGATACATCGAATTTGGCGATGCGGTTATCCACGATCTTTCCTACCAGCAGGCGCGTCATTTCAATATGCCCCCGCGTGGTGTGTATATCGCGAATCCAGGCTATGTATTCGGTACCCAGGCGATACCCCGGGCGTCCGTGATTACAGAACTGGGTGGCACGCCGGTCAGCAATATAGACGAATTCGAGGCGGTGCTGAATGAGCTGGCGGATGGCGAGCGGGCCAGCATCCGCTTTATTACTTTCGAAGACCCGACCAATTCAACCTTGCGCGTGATGCGCATGGATCGGCGCTGGTTCCCGGCGCAGTATTGCATTCGCGATGACAAGCTGGGTGTGTGGCCCTGCCGTGACCTGGCAAGCGGCCCGCCGGCAAAGCCGCTGCAGCCGGCGAGTACCCGGATCGCCGGTAACGGCGACCCGCGTTCACGGCGGCTGGCGCCCTCGCTGGTCATGGTCAATTTCGATATGCCATACACAGTTTCCGGCGTCGCCGATCGCTTTTATCACGGCACCGGCCTGATCGTCGACACCGAACGGGGGCTGGTGGTCGTCGATCGCAATACCGTCCCGGTCGCGATGGGCGATGTCAGCCTGACTTTCGCCGGTAGCCTGGAAATACCGGGTCGCGTCCTCTTTATCCATCCGCTGCACAACTTCACCGTGGTTTCCTATGACCCTGCGTTGATTGGCGACACACCGGTCAAGGCGGCGCGTTTCAGCGAGCGGGAGGTGGCCGCGGGAGACCCGGTCTGGGCGGTGGGTCTCAAGGGCGATCACAAGCTGGCCGTGCAGGCCACCGAGGTCGCTTCGATCGATGCACTGGTTTTGCCGTTGTCGCGCACGATGCGTTTTACCGACAGCAACCTGGAAACGATTTCGGTGGTCAATCCGCCGAGCGAATTCGATGGCGTGCTGGCCAACCGCAAGGGCGAAGTGGTGGCCATGTGGTCGAGCTTTGCATATCAGGCGGGGCAGGAACTCGGCCAGCGAGCCGAGGGCGTATCCGCCGAGCTGATCCTCGAAACCGTGGAACTGGCACGCAGCCAGCGGCCGTTGCATTCGCTGGAAGTCCGGTTCAACCTGATACCGCTGGCCAGCGCACGCAAGCTCGGGCTGCCGGATGGTTGGGTATCGCGGCTGGAAGCGCATGACGGCAAGAGGCGGCAGGTACTCAGCGTCAGGCGTACGGTTGCGGAATCGGCGGCCTCGGAGCTACTGAAACCGGGTGATCTGTTGCTCACGGTCGATGGCCGGATGGTCAGCAGTTTTCGTGAAGTCGAGCGGATGGTTCGGCAATCGCGGGTCACCGTCGAAGTCTGGCGCGACAACGAACTGCTCGAACTTGAACTACAGACGGCGGCGTTGGACGGGCGCGGCCTCGACCGGGTCGTGAT
Source organism: Pseudomonadota bacterium (assembly GCA_022572885.1). Classification (NCBI taxonomy): domain Bacteria; kingdom Pseudomonadati; phylum Pseudomonadota; species Pseudomonadota bacterium. The sequence continues at coordinate 26,477 of JACZVC010000015.1, forward strand.
GTGGGCGGGCGCCTTGTTGCAGGCGCCGCACCGGGCCATGTCGGTACAACGGGGCATATCGCCGGATGGCATTTATGTCGCTTTTTTTGCCTATGGTTCCCCGGCGAACCGCTTTGGCCTTTGGGCCGGGCGCAGGATACTGGCGGTCGATGAAATCGAGACGCCGGACCTGGACAGTTTTATTGCCGTTGTCAGCGGCAAGAAAGATCGGGAAGCCGTGCGTCTGAAAACCGTGACCTGGAACAACCGCATCGAGGTCATTACGCTGAAACTGGATAACCGCTACTGGCCCGCATACGAGATCAACCGGACGGAACAGGGCTGGCGACGCAGCCCGTTACCCGCCACCGGCGAGGAGCACCAACATGCGGGTCGTTAATTTTCATCGCGCGCTCTGGCCATTGGCATTGCTGGTTTTGCTGGCGCCACTTTTGGCTGCGACCGAGTTGTACCGCTATAAGGACGAGCAGGGCAACTGGGTCTATTCGGATCGGCCGCCGCCCGGACGGCAGGACGTAATCAGCCAGGAAATGAGGGTCGAGCGCCCGCGGCCGACGATCCGGATGACCGATAGACGACGGGCCGGTGAAGTTGACCTGGTCGCGATCAATACTTTTGAGGTTCCGATCGAAGTGATCCTGCAGATCACCGAGGCTGACAACCTGAACCACAAGGTTGGCGACGTCATCCGTCATGTGGTCGCCGCGACGGCCGATGAAGTCGTCGCTACGGTTACCTCCGCTCAACCCGGTGGCTGGTCGTTTGCCTACCAAACCCGTTTCGTCATCGGTGACCCGCAGGCCAGGCACCGGCCGCCGGTACCGTATCGAGCGCCTTTTGCGGCTGCTTCCCAGTACCCGATCAGCCAGGCTTTTCCCGGGAAATTGTCCCATTTCGATGCCGCGAACCGGTATGCGGTCGATATTCAAATGCCGGTCGGCACGCCAATCTACGCAGCGCGTGGCGGCACGGTAATCGACCAGGCGACGCATTTTTTCGCCAACGGCACGGATCTGGAAAAAGACGGGCCCAGGGCCAACCTGGTGCGTATCGTTCACGACGATGGCAGCATCGCGGTCTATGCACACCTCAACTGGGACTCGATCCGGGTCCGCATCGGCGATGAAGTGGACGAAGGTGAGTACATCGCAGATTCGGGCAACACCGGTTTCAGCACCGGGCCTCATTTGCATTTCGATGTGCAGCTCAACCGCGAAATGGAACTGGTGTCGGTGCCGTTCCGGTTTCGCAACGAAAGGGGTGACGGCGAAGTACCCCGCGCCGGCCAGATGCTGCAGAACCTTCCCTGAACTGCCGGCGCCGCCGACAGCAAACGGCGAAATACTGAACTACACTAAGGCACGGCCAATAAAAAAAGATCAAAACGGAGGCCTCCGATGAAAGAGCTTTTGCTGGGTAGCGTGATCGCTGCGGTCGCGTTATTTTTCTGGGGTTTTGTCTATTGGGCCGTAAGCCCGCTTCCCTATACCGCGCTAAAAACAGTGGCCGACGAGCCGGCGGCGGGGCAGGCCCTGCTGGAACATTTTCCGCAATCGGGAACTTATTACTTGCCTGACCCGCAGAATCCGGATATCGACGAAATGAACGCGCTGCACCGGCAAGGCCCGGTCGCGATGGTCGATATCGATGTCGATGGCGCCGTACCCCAAAGCCCGATCATGATGCTGGCAGGCTTTGCGCACATGTTGATAACGACCCTGATGATAGCGCTGTTGATGAGGTTGACCGGCAACGCGCTGGCTACTTACGGCGACCGCGTGTTGTTCGTGTTTCTGGCCGGTGTGATCGTGGCTTTCTGGACGCGGATCTCGGGTGTCATCTGGTGGGGTCTGGGGCTCCCATGGCAAATGTATAACGCGATTTACGATGTCAGTTCCTGGCTGATTGCCGGGTTGATACTGGCGAAGTTTGTCGGGCCAAAACCAGCGCCGGCTCTTTGACTAGCCCTGGGCGATCGCTGCCAGCATTGCGTCCATCGTCGTCAGCGGTTCGCTGCACACATGGCCGGTGCAAAGATAAGCGATGGTGCCTGGCCCGGCCCGCTTATCGGCAAACGCATCCGCTAATTCCTCGTCGTCCCCGGTCAGCAGATAGACCTGCCTTTTTGGCGCATAAACCAAGGTGGCAGCTTTGCGCCAGCGGGCTGCATCCTCCGCTTCGCCCCGGATGACGATGGTCTCGCCGGGCTGCAAATGTTCCTCGAGGGCGTCCAGCATGGTCGCGTGGCCCGACGGGAATCGTTCAATCGCCGTCTTGCCGCTTTGCAGCGTATTTAGCGCCGCTTGCAGGAAACGGGGGTCCCCCAGCAGATAACCCAGGCGCTGCAGCGCGAACGCTGCGACGCCGTTGCCCGCGGGTATCGCCTCGTCGGCAAAGGTCTTTGGCCGGAACAACAGTTTCTCGTGCTGGTGGGCGGTGAAAAAGAACCCACCGCGATCGCGGTCTTCGAAATCGTCGACCAGTCGCCGGGCCAGCGCCAGGCAGAAGCTGAACAGTCGTGAATCCCAGCGAGTCTGCAACAATTCAAGCAGGCCATTGAGCAAGAAGGCGTAGTCGTCGAGGTAGGCGGGGAAGCGCGCTCGGCCATCTTTGTACACGGACAGCAAGCCGGCTTCGTCATCCCAGAGTTTCTCGCGCACGAAATTCGCGGCGCGCATGGCCGACTTCGCCAGTTCATCGCGGTCGAGCGCGCGAGCGGCGATTGCCAGGCCCTGGATCATCAGCCCGTTCCAGCTGCAGATGATTTTTTCGTCGCGCGCCGGCCGGGTTCTTTGCCCGCGCGCCTTCAGTAATTTCTTTCGTGCGTCGGCAAGCAAACCGGCGTCGTGCGAATGGCCCTGCTGCAGGTTCAAGTGCCAGCGGCTGTTTTCGAAATTGGGCGGCTGGTCCAGGCCATACGCGGTCTCGATCGCCAGGAATTCATCGTCATCCAGCAAGCCCTGTATTTCGCCGGGTGTCCAGGTGTAGAAAGCGCCCTCGGTTTTCTGGCCATCGCCGTCTTCGCTGTCGGCATCCAGCGTCGCGTAAAAACCGCCATCGGGCGATTGCATTTCGCGTATCGCCCAGTCCGCGGTTGCGCTGGCGATATCCCGGTAGTACGGGTCGGCGCTGGCCTGCCAGGCTTGTGCATACAGCGATAACAACTGGCCGTTGTCATAGAGCATTTTTTCGAAGTGTGGAATCGCCCAGTAAGCATCGACGCTGTATCTGAAAAACCCGCCCCCCAACTGGTCGTAGAGGCCGCCGCGGGCCATTTGCCCCAGCGTGTGGCTGACCATGTACAGCGCCTGCACATCCGGATTCGGGTCCTTGGCCGTGGCGCGCCAGTGGCGCAATAATCTCTGGCAGAAGCTTGGGTGCGGGAATTTCGGCGCCTGGCCAAAGCCGCCGTAGCGCCGGTCAAAATCCTGCTCCAGGGTTTGCCGCGCCTGCGCAAAAACCGTCGCCGCCGGCAGGTCTTCGCCCGGCGGCGCCTCGATCCGCGTCAGGACCTCCTGCAAGGATTCCGCTTGTTCGCGCAGGCCCTCGTGTTCCTTGCGATAAAACTCGTCGATGCGCATTAACACATCGGCAAACCCCGGCATGCCTTGGCGGGTGGTTGGCGGGAAGTAGGTGCCGGCGAAAAATGGCATCTGGTCTTTGGGGTCGAGGAATACGGTCAGCGGCCAGCCACCCGCCCGTTGCGCCAGGACCTGGTGTGCGGTCTGGTAAACGCGGTCGAGATCGGGTCGTTCCTCACGGTCCACCTTGATGTTCACGAACAGCCGGTTCATTTGTTCCGCGATCTGTGGGTTTTCAAAAGACTCGTGGGCCATGACATGGCACCAGTGACAGGCCGAGTAGCCGATCGAAAGCAGGATCGGCTTGTTTTCTTTCCTGGCTTTGGCCAGCGCTTCGTCGCCCCACGGGAACCAGTCCACCGGGTTGTCCGCATGTTGCAGCAGGTATGGACTGGTTTCGCCGCCCAGCTTGTTTTGCCCAGGTTTCATGATCTCTTTTCCATGTCGGTGCCTACCTTATCATCGCGAATCCCCGGGTCCATCCTTTGTTACACTTACACCCCATGTGGACTTATCCTGGTTTCGATCCCGTCGCCCTGTCCCTGGGCTCGCTCAAAATTCGCTGGTACGGCCTGATGTATTTGCTGGCGTTCGCGACCGCCTGGTGGCTGGCGCGGCGGCGGGCCAAAAGGCCGGACTCCGGCTGGACGCCGGTACAGGTCGATGACCTGATTTTCTATGGCGCCATGGGGATCATTCTCGGCGGCCGCATCGGTTACATGCTGTTCTACGGCGGCGCGCAAATCCTGGAAAATCCGCTGTCGATACTCAAGATCTGGGAAGGCGGCATGTCTTTCCACGGCGGTCTGCTCGGCGTAATCATCGCGCTGATGCTGTTTGCCCGGAAAAGCGGCCTTGGTTTCTGGCAAATCGGCGATTTTACCGCACCGCTGGTGCCGCTCGGGCTCGGCTTTGGCAGGATCGGCAATTTTATCAACGGCGAACTGTGGGGCGGGCCGGCCGACCCGAGCGCGCCCTGGGCGGTCATGGTCAACGGCCAGGCGCTGCACGCATCGCAACTCTACGAGGCTTTCCTGGAAGGATTCTTGTTGTTCGGCATCCTCTGGGTTTATACGGCAAAACCGCGGCCGCTGATGGCGGCCGGCGGCCTGTTTTTGCTGTTGTATGGCAGTTTCCGCGTCCTGATCGAGTTTGTGCGCGTGCCTGACGAGCACCTGGGGTACCTGGCTTTCGGTTGGGTCACGATGGGGCAGATTTTATCCCTGCCGATGATCATAGCGGGCGTCGCTATCGTCACAATTGCCTACACCCGCAACCGGGCGGCCGCCTGATGAAACAGTACCTGGATATGCTGCACCTGGTGCGCGACCACGGCGCGGTCAAGGATGATCGTACCGGTACCGGTACCCTCAGCATATTTGGCCACCAGATGCGCTTCGATCTTGGTGCTGGCTTCCCCCTGCTAACGACCAAGAAGCTGCACCTGAAATCGATCATTCATGAGTTGTTGTGGTTTTTGCAGGGTGACACCAATGTGGCTTACCTGAATAAACATGGTGTGAAAATCTGGGACGAGTGGGCCGATGACAACGGCGATCTCGGCCCGGTGTATGGCAGGCAATGGCGCTCCTGGCCCACGGCGGGCGGTGGCGAAACAGACCAGATCAGCAAAGTGGTCGAGCAAATAAAAAATGAGCCGGATTCAAGACGAATCATCGTTTGCGCGTGGAATGTCGGCGAGCTCGAGCAAATGGCCCTGTTGCCGTGCCATTGCCTGTTCCAGTTCCACGTCGCCGATGGCCGTCTGTCCTGCCAGCTCTACCAGCGCAGCGCCGATATTTTTCTCGGTGTGCCATTCAACATCGCCTCTTATGCCTTGCTGACGCACATGCTGGCTCAGCAATGCGATCTCGAACCGGGCGATTTCATCTGGACCGGTGGCGACTGCCACCTGTACAGCAATCATCTCGAACAGGCGGACCTGCAATTGACACGCGAGCCCTTGCCCCTGCCAAGGCTGAAAATCAAACGCAAGCCGGCCAGTATTTTTGACTATCGTTACGACGATTTCGAAATAGAGGGCTACCGCTATTACGAGCGTATTCCTGCAGCCATCGCTGTCTAGGCGATTATGAAAATCTCCCTGATACTGGCGATGGGCAGAAATCGAACGATCGGCCGCGACAACCAGTTGCCATGGCATTTACCCGCCGATCTCGCCCACTTCAAAACGACGACCCTGGGAAAACCCATCCTGATGGGGCGCAAAACCTGGGAGTCGATCGGCAAGGCGCTACCGGGTCGGCTGAATATCGTGCTGACCGGGCAAGCCGGTTACCAAGCCGATGGCGCAACCGTCGTCCACAGCATCGACGATGCGATTTCAATCTGCGGATCGGCGGACGAGCTGATGGTCATCGGCGGAGCCGGCGTGTACGAGGCGTTTCTGCCCAGGGCGCAGAAAATCTACCTGACCCTGATCGACGAAGATTTCGAAGGCGATACATTTTTCCCCGAGCTCGATGAGCAAAAGTGGCGCGAAGAAGCCCGCGAGGATCACCTGGCGGGTGACAAGAACCCACACGATTATTCTTTCCGGGTCCTGAGAAAAACGGCCGGCATTAATCCATATCCTTGACAAAGGCGCAGGTGAGCATTGCAAATGTTGACTCGCGGGCATCCAGTTGCCATGGTATTGGCTGGCTGTGGTTTGACCAGCCCATCTCCGGGCATTATCCGGATGGACTGGCAAAGGGTATCGCTCAGGGGGTGTAATGATCCGGTCAATTTTTCTGCCGCTTATTGCAATGATTGCAGGGTTGGTTGCCACGACCGGCATTGCGGACGCAAACACGATCGAAGATTTTTTCCGTAACAGGGAAATCAGCAACGTACAGTTGTCACCTGACGGAGCATACCTGGCCGCGCTTGTCAGAACGGAAAAAGATCCGGATGCGAAAAACCTCGTGGTAATGGACGTCGTCACCGGGAAATCGGAGGCCATTACCGGGTATAAAGTAGCAGATATTGTTTGGTATTACTGGGCCAGCAAGGACCGAATCATTTTCAGGCTCACCAGCGATAGTGATGAGCCATTCGTAAGATCGACTGGCAGGGGCGTTTTCAGTATCAGCCCAGATGGAAAAGATTTCAGACAGTTATACGGCTCGGGCGTCGCGCAAATCAAATATGAGCTCGGAGGACTTGACAGCTTGCCGAACGACGATGATCACATCCTCGTTCAACGGCGGGGCAATCGACCTGCGTTTCCCGACGTTTATCGGATGAACATAAAAAACGGAAAGCTCAAAAAGATCATTCGAAACAAAAACCATGTTTTTACTTGGATCACGGACAATAAAGGAGTCGTGCGTGCGGGTATATCCGCTGGTTCCGTGATCGAGGATCTGAACTACGAACTGATCTACAGATCAGACGCGAAAAGTCCCTGGAGAACTCTGCTCGAGTTTTATGACAGTGATACTTTTACGGTTTTCGGCTTTGATGAAACGAACAGCAAAATGTTTGTGGCCGCCCGCCTGGATGGTGGTCGCTACAAACTCTATGCGATGGATCCCGAGACCGGGCAACTGGGTAAACCGATCCTCGAAGATGCTGAGTACGATATTTACTACGAGTATTCAAACACTCCCCACCTGGTGACGACGGATGAGGGCAATCCTGTCTATTTCGAATACATGCGGGATCGCCCAAGACGAAAGTTTTTTGATGCGAAATGGCAAATGCGTCAAAAAACAATCGATCAGGCCTTGCCGGGGTTAGAGAATCGAATGGTGGGTTGGGACCGGGATGAAACGCGGTTCCTGATTTTTCGATACAGCGATCGCGACGAAGGGTCTTACTATTTGTATGACGAAAAAGAAAAGAGCATCAGGTTCCTGCTTGCGATCTCCCCGTGGCTGAACAGCGAGAATCTTGCCAGTACGAAACCATTTGAATATGAAGCGCGCGACGGCTTGAAACTGCACGGATATATCACCAGAAAGACGGGTGACTCAGAGGGACCCGCTGCGACCATAATACTGCCGCATGGCGGTCCCTGGGGCATCAGGGATCAGTGGGGTTTTGACAGGGAGGTCCAGTACCTGGCCAGCCTCGGATACACCGTGATCCAGCCCAATTTCCGCGGGTCCGGTGGCTATGGGTACGACTTCGAGGTTTCCTCTTACCGCCAGTGGGGTCTGCAAATGCAGGACGACTTGACGGATGCGACTTATTGGGCGATTGAAAACGACATCGCGGATCCACAGCGCATATGTATTTTTGGGGCGAGTTACGGGGGTTATGCCGCGCTGATGGGTGTGGCGAAGGAACCGGATCTGTATGCCTGCGCTATCGGTTATGTCGGTGTCTACGATCTCGAATTGAAAGTGCGGGGGCTTACTCGCGGACGCAGATTAAAAGGTTACGGACGTATCAAAACATGGGGCAAGGAAGCATTTGGTGATTATAAGAAGGATGTCGAACGATTGAGAAGTACATCGCCTGTTTACCTGGCTTCAGAAATCAAAGTGCCCGTATTCATTGTAATAGGGGACAATGATCGTGTTGTTTCGGCTATCCATGGCTATAACATGATCAGTCAGTTAAAACGCTACAAAAAAGACTATCGGTTTATGATACGGAGGACGGAAGGCCATGGCTTTTTTGCGGAACAAAACGTGATCGATCTTTATTCTGCGGTCGGCGATTTCCTTGGCGCCAATCTTGATAACGATGGGCAATAGGCCGGATTGGCTCCTTCACTCCATACGCTCCAGTTTCTCCGATATCAGCTTTCCCGCATGCTCAAAATCCACTTCGTCCAGCGAAGTCTTGCCGGCGGTCAACTCACGCAGGATCCTTGTTTGAATTTCGCCGCGGCGTTTGGCTTCGGCGTAAGGTATTTCATGATGGAACATGACCATCGAGTAGCGCGGTACGAACCGGTCCGCGTATTTGTTTTCCAGTTCGAACGACAGTTTTTTCTGTAGCAGGAAAATCGGATCGGTCACGCTGTCGCGCATCTCCAGGTAGTTTTCCAGCGCCATGTCGGCAATCGCATCGCAATTGGGTTTGCGTTGCTTGCTAAACGCGGCGAACGCATCGCCCCAGTCGTCGTTGCACTGGTCGAGTATGCGGTCCAGCTCCAGACAATCTTCGAAGGCGCAATTCATGCCCTGGCCATGGAAGGGCACCACGGCGTGCGCGGCGTCGCCGAGCAGCAGGATTTTGTCCTTGTAGTGGTAGGGGTAGCTTCGGATCGTGCCGAGTTCTCCGGCCGGGTTGGCGAAGAAATCCTTTTCCAGGTCCGGCAACAACTCAACGGCGTCGGGAAAATGCGCCTGGAAAAAAGCGCTGACTTCCTCACGCCCATCGAGTTCGACAAAGCTGATTGGTCCTTCGCTCGGCAAAAACAGCGTTACCGTGAAGTCGCCACCGGGATTGGGCAGCGCGATCAGCATGAACCCGCCGCGGGGCCAGATGTGCAAAGAATTTCCATCGATCCGGTGTTTGCCGTTCTCATCCGCCGGTATGCGCAGCTCCTTGTACGCGTGTGGCAGTATTTCCTCGTGCGAATCGTAGCCGGTGTAAGCCGACATCGTGCGCCGGACGATGGAACCGCCGCCATCGGTCGCCATCACCCGATCGGCCGCCACCCGAACGATGCTGTCGTCATGCGACCTTTTGAATTCCATTTCGCAGCTCTCTGGCTGAAGCGCATGCAAGCGGTGATCGAAATGAAATTCGACGCCGTGGTCTTGCTCGGCCAGGTCCATCAGCCGCTTGTTCAGTTCGCCGCGCGATACCGAGTAAATGACCTCGCTCTCTTTTTGCCCGTACGGTTGCAGTATCTGGCTGCCATCGTGGTTGTGAATCATGCGCCCGCGCATGGTGATCAATTGGTTTTCAATCAGGGACAGTGCACCCGCTTCGCGTAGCGCGTTGATGCCGCGTTCGGCGAGCGCCAGGTTGATGGAACGACCTGCCGGTATATCCCGTTTGCGCATATCGGCGCGCAATTCATAGACTGCAACCTTGTGCCCCCGTCTTGCCATGTAAATCGAGAGCAACGGGCCGGCCAGACCGGCGCCTACAATGACCAGTTCCTTGCGCTCGCTCATTGCAGGCATGCTTCCAGGCGTTCGACGAATAGCCAGACATCTTCGTGGCTGTTGTAAAGGGGAACCGGCGCGGCACGGATCACATCGGGTTCGCGCCAGTCGCAGATAACATCTTTTGCGGCCAGCGCATCGAAAACCTCGCGCCGGCTCTCTCGGTCGTTGCGCTTACCGGTCAGGCGAATGGAAAGCTGGCAGCCTCTTTGCCGCGGATCATCCGGCGTCAGAATCTCCAGCCGGCTGCCGAGGCGTTCGTGCAACAGTCTTGCCATCAACGCGGTCAGCGACAGGGACTTCTCGCGCAACCTCCCCATACCGGCTTCGTGGAATATTTCCAGCGAGGCGAGTACGGGCGCCAGCGCCAGTATCGGCGGGTTGGACAATTGCCAGCCCTCTGCGCCGGTCATCGGCTTGAATTCCGGCCCCATCTCGAAACGCGATTCCTGGTCGTGACCCCACCAGCCGGCAAAACGCGGCAATTCCCGGTCGCTGGCATGTCGTTCGTGGACAAAACAGCCGGCGACCGAGCCGGGCCCGCTGTTGAGATACTTGTAGCTGCACCAGGCGGCGAAATCGACGCCCCAGTCGTGTAATTGGCAGGGTATATTGCCGGCCGCGTGGGCCAGGTCGAACGCCGCCAGGCAGCCCTTCTTGTGCGCCGCTTCGGTGATCGCCGCCATCTCAAAAACCTGGCCGGTGTAATACTGCACGCCGGGCAATAGGATCAGCGCGATCTGCTCGCCTTGTTCGTCGATGATGCGCAGCAGGTCATCATCGCGAACGGTGTACTCGCCGTCGCGGGGCGCGATTTCCAGCAGGTCCGTGGCCGGGTCCAGCCCGTGAAACAACACCTGCGATTCCACGGCGTGACGGTCGGAGGGGAAAGCGCCTTTCTCGATCAACAATTTGCGGCGTTCGCCCTGCGGCCGGTAAAAACTGACCATCATCAGGTGCAGGTTGACGGTCAGGCTGTTCATGTTGACCACTTCGGATGGCAGCGCGCCGACGAGCTCGGCCGTGTACTCGGTCAGGAAACGGTGATACGGCATCCACGGATGCCGCGAGCGGAAATGGCCCCCGACGCCCAGCCGTTGCCAGTCATCCAGTTCGTCGGCGACAACTTGCGCCGTGGTCTTTGGCTGCAGGCCCAGCGAATGCCCGCAGAAATAAATCTGCGGTTTGCCGTCTTTGCCCGGCGGCAAGTGGAACCGGTCGCGAAATGCCGCGAGCGGATCGTCGGCATCCAGTTTCCTCGCGTCATCGACGGTGAAAGACTGCTTTTCCATTGGCGGCTGTGCCTTAGGTTATTGTTTTCCGGCGGCTTGCAGGAATTGTTTCTGGTCCAGGTTGAGCCAGCGCAGTGCGGTGCCATGCAGCAGCCTCGCCGCGGTTTTTTCGTCGAGGCCCATCGATTCGATCATGCTGCCGGGCACGTGCTCGCCAAGCGGGAACGGGTAATCGCTGCCGAGCGCTATTTGCTCGGCGCCCATCAGCTTGATCATATAGCGCAGCATCTCGGGATCGTGCACCAGCGAATCGATAAAAAACCGGTCGATGTACGAGCGCGGGTTGATGTCGTTATCGACCGCGACCAGGTCCGGTCGTACATTGAAGCCGTGCTCGATGCGGCCAAGCGTCGCCGGGAAAGCGCCGCCGCCGTGGGCAAAGGCGACCCGCAGGCGGGGCAGCCTTTCGAAAACGCCGCCGAAAATCATCGAGCAGATGGACAGCGAAGTTTCCGCGGGCATGCCGACCAGCCACGGCAGCCAGTACTTGGACATGCGTTCCCGGCCGAGCATCTCCCAGGGATGGACGAAAATCGCGGAGCCCAGTTCCTGGGCTGCCTCGAAGATCGGGAACAGCCGCGGGTCGTCGAGGTTCCAGCCGTTGATGTGGGTGCCGATTTCAATCCCGGCCAGCCCCAGTTCTTTCACGCAGCGCTCCATTTCACCGATCGCCAGGTCGCAATTTTGCATCGGCACGGTACCCAGGCCGATGAAACGCGCCGGGTTGCCGGCAACCACGCCGGCGATGTGATCGTTCAGCAGGCGGGACAGGTCGAGGGTGTCTTTTGGCCGCGCCCAATAGCTGAACATGACCGGAACCGTGGACAGTACCTGCACATCGACGCCATGCTCGTCACACTCGGACAGCCGCTGCTCTGCACTCCAGCAGTTCGACTCGATGTTGCGAAACGGCTTGCCTTCCAGCAGCATGCGCGCACACCCGGGGCCATGGTGTTCGAGCTGCACAAAGCCACCGTAGCCATACCGTTCCTTCAGGTCAGGCCAGTTCTCCGGCAGCACGTGGGTGTGTATATCGATCTTCAGCATAGTCGCCGGGGCGTCATGGCTTTTGCATAACCGTGCCGCATTGATCGCAGGTACGGTTTTTTTCGTTCGACCAGAAGCGGTCGAATACGGGCGTGAGCTGCGTCTCGATATTGCTCACGTGCAGGTATTCTTCGTATAACTTGTGGTTGCATTTCTCGCAAAACCACATGAAACCGTCCTTTTCTTCCCTGTGGCGCTGGCGTTCGATGACCAGCCCGATCGTGTTTGCAAAGCGCTGCGGCGAATGCGGCATGCGTGCCGGGAGCAGGAAAATTTCACCCTCGCGAATCGGGATATCCACGGGTTGCCCGACCTGCATGGTTTTCAGCACCATGTCGCCTTCGAGCTGGTAGAAAAACTCCTCGCTTTCGTCGAAATGGTAATCTTTGCGGCTGTTGGGTCCGCCGACGACCATGATGATGAACTCACTGTCGCTAAACACCTGTTTGTTGCAAACCGGCGGTTGCAGAACCTCGCGATGCTCGTCTATCCATTGCTTGAAATTGAAAGCGGAAAGCTGGCTCATGCTGGTCCTCCGTGGTTACCCGTGGTGGCGATGCATTTTAGTTCAATGGCGATCGGCGTGGGCAGGCGGTTGATTTCGACCGTCGTGCGGCAGGGCTGATTGTCGCTGAAATACTCGGCGTAGACCCGGTTGAAGGTTTCAAAATCCCGATCCATGTCGGTCAGAAAGACCGTGACGTCGACCAGATCGCCCCAACCCAGGCCAGCCGCTTCGAGCACGCTACGGACATTGGCAAAAACCGCGTGGCACTGGGCGGCCATATCGTATTCGAGGATTTCACCATTGCCGTCGAGCACCAAGCCGGGTATTTCGTCGGTTACCGGGTTGCGCGGACCCAGACCAGATAAAAACAGCAAATCGCCCACCTTGCGCGCGTGCGGGTAGGCGCCGACCGGTTTTGGCGCCCCGCTGGCTCTGACGACATCGCTCATTGCATTATCCTTTGGCCCATTTTCCCTAGCGATACTTGATGCAGACGTTGCGCGGCTCGGTGAAAAAGCGCATCGCCTCCAGACCGCCTTCGCGGCCGACCCCTGAGTTCTTGACGCCGCCCATCGGCGTGCGCAGATCTCTCATCATCCAGGTATTGATCCAGATCAGCCCGGCTTGCAGTTGTTCCGCCATGCGGTGGCAGCGCCCGATGTCGCCGCTCCACACCGACGCAGCCAGGCCGTATCGCGTACCGTTGGCGATGCTCAGCGCCTGCGCCTCATCCGCGAACGGGATCAGGCTGACCACCGGGCCAAAGATTTCTTCCTGGTTACAGTCGCTTTCCGCCGCCATGCCGTCGATAACCGTCGGCTCGATGAACCAGCCGTCGCGGCACCGTTCCGCATCCGGTTCGATCGCGCCGCCGCCGGTCAGGATCTTGCCGCCCGCCTGGCGGGCTTTTTCCACGCACTCGAGGATCTTGTCGCGGTGGGCCAGCGAGACGACCGCACCTTGCTCGGTGTCTTCGTTTAGCGGGTCGCCGATTCGCAGCGCGCCGACACGGGCCACGAACTCGTCGCGAAATTTTTCATAGACCGATGATTCGACCAGCACGCGAGAACCGCACAGGCAAATCTGCCCCTGGTTGCTATACCCGGCCCGCACCACGCCAGCCATCATCGACTCCCAGTCGGCGTCGGCAAATACGATGCTGGGATTCTTGCCGCCCAGTTCCAGCGATAGCTTGCGGAACTCCGGGGCCACCGCACTAGCGATGGATGCGCCGGTCGCCGTGCCGCCGGTAAACGAAATCGCGCTGATACCCGCGTGCTCGACGATGGCCCGGCCGATGCCGGGGCCATTGCCGTGGAGGATGTTCAGAACGCCTGGCGGCAGGCCGGCTTCCTGGCACAGGCGGCTGAACAGCCAGGCCGTGACCGGCGTAATCTCGGATGGCTTGGCGATGACGCAATTGCCGGCAGCCAGCGCCGGCGCGATTTTCCAGGTCAGCAGGTACAGCGGCAGGTTCCAGGGCGAGATGCAGGCCACCACGCCCAGAGGCAGGCGCAGTGTGTAATTGATCGCGCCCGCTTCCATGTAATGCGATTCGCTGGCGAACTGGCTGGCCGCATCGGCAAAAAAGTGCAGGTTCCGCGCTGCCCTGGGAATATCGACCTTGCGGGTCACCGCGATCGGCTTGCCGGTGTCGATCGATTCGGCCAGCGCCAGCGGCTCGCACATTGCCTCAATTTTTTGCGCCAGGCGGCGCAGCATCCGGCCCCGGTCCTCCGCCGGCGTCTGGCTCCACGCGGGGAACGCCGATTGCGCGGCGGCAACGGCGAGTTCAAGATCCTCGTCGCCGGAGTCGTTGAGTTGCCCATAGGTCGTCGCGGTCGCCGGTTCGATGACATCCAGCCAGCGTCCGGTGGTCGAAGCCAGCAGATCGCCATTGATGTAATTGAGAATTTTTTCCATCGGTATTCGCAATCCCGCCTACAGGCAATCGGTCCGCCCGCCATCGACCGGCAGGTTGATGCCGTTGATGTAGGCGGCGGCGGGGGAGGCCAAGAACGCAATGGCGCAGCCAATTTCACCGGGTTCTGCGAACCGCGCCATCGGGACCTGGGCGAGGGCGGCGGCGCGCACCTGCTCGAAACTTGCCCCTGATTTCTCGGCCCGGTTGCGGAACAGGTAATCGAGTCTTTCCGTCGCGGTGAAGCCGGGTAATACGTTGTTGACGGTTATCCCCTCGGGTCCGAGTTCCGCCGCCAGGGTTTTCGCCCAGCTCGCGACGGCGCCGCGAATGGTGTTGGAAACGCCGAGACCCTTGATCGGCTGTTTGACCGAGGTCGAGATGATATTGATAACCCGTCCGTAGCCGCTGTCGCGCATGCCGGGCAGGGCGAGCCGCAAAATGGTCTGGGCCGCGACCAGGTGCTGACGAAAAGCCTGTTCGAAGGCATCGTTGTCGGCGAGATGGGCTGGGCCGGCCGCCGGCCCGCCGGAATTGTTGACCAGGATCTGGACCGGCTGCTTTGCCAGTTCCGGCTGCAGCTTTTCTTCCAGGCCGTTGGTATCGGCCATGTCGGTTGCGAGGTTGCGGTGCGCTTGACCATCGCCCGTCGGCAGAGAGTCGCGGGCCGCCGCCAGGGCCTCTTCATCGCGCGCCAGCAGCAGGATGTTGCAACCCAGGCCGGCCAGTTCCTGCGCGGTGGCCAGGCCGATGCCCCGGCTCGCGCCGCAGACGAGGGCGTTTTTTCCGTGTAAGTCGAGATTCATGCTCTGGTTCCGCCGGCCTTTTCAGCCATTGATTATTCTGTCGGCAAAGTATCGGGTTTGCCCGGTAACGGTCAAGCGCCGCGTCAGCCGGGCGCCTGGTATGCCGGGCATTGTACGCTGACCGCGGGCCCGGACCGGTCCATGCGCACGGCACTGAGCTGCCCGCCCCAGACACAGCCGCTGTCCAGGCACTGCACGCCGTCTTCTTCGGCCAGGCCCAGCGTCGACCAATGGCCGAATACGATGCGCGACCCCCGGCTGGCCCTGCTCGGTACGCGGAACCAGGGCAATATCGATTCGGGCAGGCCCGCCGGCGATTCCTTGCGTGCCAGCAGCAAATGACCCTGCCGGTCACAGTAACGCAGCCGGGTCAGGCAATTGACGATGAACCGGATCCGCTCGTGGCCGGCCAGCCCAGGATCCCAGCGGTCGGGCAGGTCACCGTACATGTTGCGGAAGAATTCCCGGTAGTCCGGTCCGCGCACTACGGCCTCTGCCTCCGCAGCGAGTTGCAGCGCCAGTTCGACGTTCCATTGCGGCGCCAGCCCCGCATGTATCAACAGTATGCCGTTTTCGTGGTGAGCCAGCGGCCGGTGTCTGAGCCAGTGCAGGAGCGTCGCGGCATCGTCGGCATCCAGGATTTCCCGCAGACCGGGATCCATGGGCTTGCTATCCTGGTTCGGGACCGCACCATCCGCCAGCGCCAGGAAATGCAGGTCGTGATTGCCCAGCACGCTGACCGCGGCGTCACCCAAAGAGCTGACGAAGCGCAGGCACTGCAGCGATTCCGGTCCGCGGCTGATCAGATCGCCGGTGAACCAGAGGTGGTCGGCGGCAGGGTCGAAGTCGATTCGCTCCAGCAGGCGGCACAGGTCTCGATAACAACCCTGCAAATCGCCGATGGCATAGATCGCCATCAGCGCGGGTATCCAATGGTCAGGGGGCGGTTACGAATCTTTGTGACCCAGCCTGACCGCGAGTACGTCACAGGGCGCGGCATGCAGCATCGTGTCTTCGGTGAAGTTGATGATGATCGCCAGTCCATGGCGCTCGCGGCAGCCGAGTACGATCAAGTCACATTCCTGGTCCCTGGCCACTCGGATGACCTCGGCCTTGATGTTGCCGACCTCGACATAGCGCGGCGTGTCACCCAGACCCAGGCTGGCGGCCAGCGCCTCGAACCGGGTTTTCGCGGATTTGACCAACTCGTCTTCGATCTGGACCGAGGGCAAAAGCGCCTCGCCCATGGGTTCGACCGGGACATACTCGACGACATGAACCAGGCAGAGATCCGCCTGGTAACGATTCGCCATGTCAACAGCGCGCTTGCCGATAATTTCACTATCGTCCGACAGATCAACCGCCAGCAGAATTTTCCTGTAATCGCTCATGTCTGCACCCCGTTTACCACCCGCTCACGGTCCCGTTATTGTGGTGACGCCATATTGATTATAGATGAATGGCTTTAACTTGAAATGACCTAGGAGTCTGCGCGGTAGAAATATCCGTAGCGAGAAAGTGTCACAGCGAGGACAGTTTTTCGATCTTTTGAGGCGCATAGTGGGACTACGCAACGAAAAAGATCGGAAAAATGGACCGCTGTGGCGCTTTCGCACGACTGCAGGGACGCAGGAGGTAGAGCAACGCAGGAGCGGTTGCCGAGTAGGAATACTTTCTACCGCGCAGACTCCTTGCTCAAAGCGGCCAGGGCCGCGAACTGGGCCGGTGACAGGTTTTCCGGACGCAGGCCCGGGTCGATACCCAGACCGCCGATCTGCTCCACGGAGACCATCCCCCTGAGCGCGTTGCGCAAGGTTTTGCGGCGCGCGCTAAAAGCCTGGGTTACCAACTGCCGAAAGCGTTCGGGGTCGGGAACCTCGAATGGGCGTTGCGGCCAGGGGGTCAGTAAGCAAAACGCCGACTCGACCGCCGGTGGCGGCTTGAATGCACCGGCGCCGATAGTGAACAGTTTCTCGACTTTGACGGACGCCGCCAGCATCACGGTCAGCCTGCCATAGCGTTTGTTGCCGGGCGCGGCCGCCATCCGCTCGACGACCTCTTTCTGCAGCATGAAATACATCACGGAGACGCAGTCAATCTGCCCGAGCAGATGAAACAGCAGTGGCGTGGAAACATTGTAGGGCAGATTGCCGACGATTTTCAGCGCGCCGCCAGCCTGTTTGCGCTGGCGGAAATCGAACTTCAGGGCATCGGCCTCGTGGATCAGCAACTCGCCGTGACCGGCGGCTTTTTCCCGCAGCAACGCCACCAGGTCGCGATCCAGTTCCACCGCCTCCAGCGCGCCATGTTTTTGCAGCAGGGGCAGGGTGATCGCGCCCTGGCCCGGGCCGATTTCGATGATGGTGTCGCCCGGCCGCGGGTCGATCGCGCTGACGATGCGCTCGATGACAGCCGGGTCATGGAGAAAATGCTGACCGAAACGTTTGCGGGGGCGGTGGGTTATGGGGCGGCTCATTTTTTTCTCAGTTCCCTTGGTCATTCCCCTTGATCAACGACATGGGAGTCGGGGGAAATTCATAATATCAGGCTGCCCGATTTTTGAAGTTTCTGATTCTCAAGGATGCCCGTTGACGCGCAATCTGCAGCCCATTTACAAGCCCGGTTTCTGGGCAAATCAAGACGATTAAAGCTTTATTTTTCAGTAAGATAAGCCTATACTACTGGGATTAAGAACAGCATCGATTCAACCCCCGGAGCCCACCATGTACTTGTCCCATGCCCAGCGACTACAGAACCAACGACACCGCAAAGAACTCGGTGCCGAGATCACCAAACTGTGCGGTTATCTGAATGCCGCCGAGTACCGGCTGCTGAAGCTGATCCGCGAATTCGATGAAGCCAATGGCTGGCATGAAGAAGGTTTGTATTCATGCGCCCACTGGCTGAACTGGCAATGCGGCATCGGCATGAACGCAGCCCGAGAGAAGGTCCGCGTGGCGCATTGTCTGGCAGATTTACCAAAAATCAGCACGGCTTTAGAAAAAGGCGAGATCAGCTATTCGAAGGTGCGGGCCATGACCCGGGTTGCGAATAGTGAGAACGAAGTTTTTCTGCTGATGATCGCCAGGCACGGCACTGCCAGCCACATGGAAAGACTGATCGCCAAGACCCGCTGGGTCAAAAGACTGCAAGACGCCCAAAACGCCAACCAACAGCATGAACAGCGCAAATTGACTTTTGCCTCCGATGAAGACGGTTCGTTAGTGATTCGTGCCCGATTGCCCGCCGAACAAGGCGCGCTGGTCCTCAAAGCCCTGGAAATGGCGATGGACCGGGCCAAGGCCGAAAGACAAGAACCCGATGTTTCCGCGGAAACATTCAACAACCCCAATCCTAAATCAAGGGTCCCGTTCAGCGTCCACCGGGCCGATGCCTTGATCGAGCTGGCCGAGACTTATTTGAGCCATGGCGCCAAGACCTCAACCACCGCGGAGCGTTACCAGGTCGTCATCCATGTTTCCGCGGAAACACTCGAAGACGGCAGCGGCGAGATCTGCGAACTCGAACACGGCCCCAATGTTTCCGCGGAAACATCGAGACGCATCAGTTGTGACAGCAGTGTGGTCAAGCTTTTCGAGGACGAAACCGGCGAACCGATCAATATCGGCCGCAAATCCCGGGTTATTCCATCGGCCATGCGGCGAATATTAAAAGCCAGGGACAAAGGCTGCCGCTTTCCCGGTTGTACCCATCAATATTACATCGATCGCCACCACATCAAGCACTGGGCCGAGGGCGGTGAAACCAGTATCGACAACTTGGTGCAGCTATGTCGTTATCACCATCGATTGGTACATGAAGGCGGTTTTGGCTGCGAGAAGACCGCCGATGGCCGCATTGTTTTCAAAAACAAAGATGGCAATGTCATCCGCCGTGCCGAATATTACCCCCCGATCCCGCCAAAAACCGACGCGGCGGACTTGCTGAGCCATGAAATCCCCGGGATCGACATCGACTCCAAAACCTGCGTGACCCGGTGGGAAGGCGAGAAGATGGATTACAGTGTGGCGGTCGAGGCGTTGTTGGGGTAGCGGTGAGGTAGCGCTGCTATCAGTCTTTGGTTCGCCTCTCAACCAACTCTATCGCCAGTCGTAACGCCGCCTGCAAACTTCCGCTGTCGGCTTTACCCGTTCCGGCCAGGTCCAGTGCCGTGCCATGGTCCACCGAGGTGCGGATCAGCGGCAGACCGAGACTGATGTTGACGGCCTGGCCGAAGCCGGCATGTTTTAGCACCGGGAGGCCCTGGTCGTGATACATCGCCATGACCGCGTCGCACTGTTCCAGTTGTTGCCGGGTAAAAGCGGTATCCGCCGGTAACGGGCCGCGGATGGCCAGGCCTTCTTTGCGCAGCCGATCGACCGCCGGTGCGATGATTTCGTCGTCTTCGCTGCCCAGGTGACCGCCTTCGCCGGCGTGCGGGTTGAGGCCGCAGACCAGGATTCTCGGTTCCTCGATGCCGAACAGATCATGCAGATCCCGGTGCAGCACCCGCAGGCTGTGCTCCAGTTTGTCCCGGGTAATCGCATCGGGGACCTCACGCAACGGCAAGTGGGTGGTCGCGAGCGCGACCCGCAGATCGCCGGCCAGCAACATCATGACGACATCGGACGCATGGCCTGACAACTCGGCGAGCATCTCGGTGTGACCGGAAAACCGGATGCCCGCTTCGTTGATGATGCCTTTGTGCACGGGTGCGGTAACCAGCGCATCGAAGACGCCGGCCAGGCACTCCTTCGCCGCGTGGCCGATGCACTCGACGACCTGGGCCGAGTTGGCCGGGTCAAGCTCCCCTGGGGTCGATGCCTTGCTCAGGGGAATGGACATGCACGGCAGGCGGCCGGGCTCGTGGGTTGCCGCCGCGGACGGGTCGTAAGCGCTGATCTCGACGGACGAGCCGACCTGAGCCGCCCGCTGCCTGAGCAGTTCGGCGTCGCCGACGGCGACCAGCAGCGCGGGCCATTCCAGGCGCGCTATGTCCAGGCAAAGCTCCGGGCCGATGCCGGCGGGCTCGCCAGTCGTCAACAGGATGCGGGGATGAGCCAAATCAGAGGCTTGCTTACAAGCGGTATTCCACGAACGCTTCATCGCGCAGGCGCTGAATCCAGACCTCGGTTTCCTCGGACGCCCTGGCGGTGCGAATTTCCTGGACAGCCTGTTGCCGCCTCAGGTCATCGGTGTTGTCGTACTCGCGGTGCTCCAGCAATTGGACGATGTGCCAGCCGAAAAAGCTCTTGAAGGGCTCTGATATTTCGTCGATCTGCAGCGTGGTCAGCATTTCCTCGAATTCCGGGACGAAGGAGCCGACTTTTTGCCAGCCCAGGTCGCCCCCGTCGCGTGCCGAAAGCGAGTCTGCGGATACGGCGATTGCGATGGTGGCGAAATCCTCGCCGTTGATGATTCGCTCCTTGATATCGACCAATTTCTTCCTGGCCGTCTGGTCATCGACGATGGCGTCCGTATGAATCAGGATGTGCCGGCTGCGGTGCTGGGAGACTATCGATCTTTGAATTTCCGTGCCGCGGATTTCGTTTACCCTGATAATGTGAAAGCCGCTCGGGTTGCGCGCCGGTTCGGAGACATCTCCGGGCTTCATATCGATGACCAGTTCATTCAGAAAACCCGGTAACTGGGCGCCTTTGCGCCAGCCCAGATCGCCGCATTCCAGCGCTTGCTGTCCATCCGAATATGCCAGCGCCAGTTCACAGAAATCCTCACCGGACTGGAGCCGCCGGTAAATATCGGTGGCCTTTTTCTCCAGTTTTTTCACAATTTCGGGTGTCGAGGATGGTGAAACCGAAACCAGGATATGCGACAGCAGGAATTCATTGCTGGCGCTCTCGGCCAGTCTCTGTGCTTCCAGATGCTGGTCCAGCTCTTTCGGCGAAACCCGGATGCGGCGCAGGACGTCGCGCTGCTTCAGCAGGTCGATAATTATCTCTTCGCGCATTTCTTCGCGGAACACGCGGTAATTGATCCCGGTTTTTGCCAGTGCCTCCGGCAGCTCGGTAAATGAAACCTCGTTTTGGACGGCGATCCTCTCAAGATAAGAGTTCAGCATCTGGTCGGAAACGGCGATGCCGGTCTTGGCCGCAAACTGGGACTGAATTTTTCTGACTACGAGCCGGTCCAGCACCTGCTGCTGGATGATATTCATCGGCGGCAGGTTGGTCGTTCGTTCCCGTAGCCGATCTATGATCAGGGTCACTTGCCGGTCGAGTTCGCTCTTCAGCACGACACCATCGTTGACCACGGCCACGATGCGGTCGAGAAGCTGGCCTTGATCGCTGAGCTCTCGGTTCTGGGCCTGAATCGCGATAGCCGGCATCAGGCAGGCGATGCTGGTCAGGGCAATAATTTTCTTGGAAAGCATTGTTGATTATCAATTGCCGGGGTAGCCAAGGATACCATTTTTCAAGACGTTGCTGGCGCGGCTGCCAATTTTACTGAGCCCCTTGAGTTCGATCTGCAGGATAAACGAACTGTCGGATTCTCCCGATCGCCGGGAAATAAACTTTCGCGAAACCAGTTGCAGTCCCCAGCAGCAGCTTTGGTATTCCAGCCCGACCAGTCGTTCCAGCGTCGTGTTGTCCCGCAGAGAGTAATTGAGGCGCCCGAGCAGGCTCCAGCGGCTCGTAAAAGGCAAGACGAACGAGAAATCCGCTTCTTCGAACACACCCTTCTGGTATCGATGCATCACATTGATCACGCTGGATTGCGTGGGCAGGTATTGCACACGGGTTCGCGAGATCGCGGTCGCATTTGTTTCCGGGTCCCATTGATAAACAAGGTCCAGGTTCCACTGGCGATACAACGCCAGGTTCAGTTCGGCGATAAGCTGCGAGCTGCTGGATGTGAGGGGCGCCTGGCCGGGCAGCGTGATCTGGCGGTCGCTGAGAAAAAAGGCCTGGCCCAGCGTGGCCGATAAAACCTGGCGACCCTCGCTCTCATCCAGGATGCGGGTGGTGACACCGATACTGACCTGGTCGGTTTCACCCAGCCGGTCAATACCGATAAAGCGGTTGGCTCGAAACAGTTCGATGGTGTTGAAGGTCGGTAACTCACTGTCAAATACCGGCAGGTCATTCTGATTTCGAAACGGAATGTGCGCATAGAAAATCCGCGGCTCAAGCGTTTGTACGAACGCCCTCTTGCTTTTCACGGTGCGCTCAAAAACCAGGCCGCCAGCCATGGTAAATATGGGCGTTGAGCGAGTCGGTTTCCGCTCCTGTCCCGGTGCGGTGTTATCGAGATCGTATGTCGTGTAGTCCCAGGCCACGCTTGGGGTCAGGTAGTAGCTGGGACTGCCCAGCGTGAAAGACAGCCCGGGCCGTAAATTCATCCGCTTGCCGGTCACGCCGGTATCGCGGTGGAAATTCACCAGTTCCAGATCCAGTTGCCAGTCCAGTGCCGACAGGCCGGTATGACCCTGCCCGCGAACGAGTATCTGGGGTAGCCGTTCGTATGGCAGTTCATCATCGGCCAAGGTCGGATCGATGGTGCGAAAATTCTGTGCGCGGGTGGATATCCGCCAGTTGTCGTTGACGTAATCAAGCTGAACGTTGCGTTCGAGGTGGGTTCTGCTGGTGGTGTCGATGTCGCGGCCAAAATCCTCGAAATATGTCCTGTCGGACACATCCTCAATGTGGGTGGTTGCCCGCCAGCCGTTGTTCCAGGTTGTATTGTGCTTCCACAAACCGTAACTGCGCTGGGTTCGCAAGCTCTTGTCCTTGCCCAGGTACTCGAGCTCGATCGTCCCCCGGCTTTTGTTGCTCAGGTAGCGAAAATCCACGTTTTGTTGCCAACCGCGGGTACTCATGAACATCGGTGTGTAGGTGAGGTCATAATTTGGCGCGATGTTCCAGTAATAAGGCAGTCCAAATTCAGTGCCGCTGCGCTCGGTACGACCAAAGGTCGGCAGCAGGAATCCGGACCTGCGTTTGTCGGAGACCGGGAAAGACAGGTACGGGAAATAAAATACCGGGATTTTGCCGAATCGAATCTGTACATTGCGGGCTACGCCCCAGCCCTCCTCCTGATCGATTTCCATCGATTTGGCCCGCAGTGTCCAGTCGTTGGTGCCTTCCGGGCAGGTCGTATAGACGATGTCCCGCAAAAGCAATTGGTCCTCGCTTATGTTTATCTCACTGGCTGAACCGCGGGCCGGTCGTTCGGTGAGCACGAATTCAGAGCCTTTAAATTCGATGTTTTTGCCGGTCCCGCTGATGCGTCCCTCGGAACCTGAGATACTGAGGCCTGGTTCCAGGTACTGGAAGTCGCCGCTGATGCTGAAAGATTCTGTTTCCGGGTCGTACTGGGCCTGGTTGGTGCGGACAAATCGCTCCCCCATCCTGACTTCGACGTCGCCGGTAACGGTGATTTTGCCATCGCGGTTGACGCGGCCTTCGCGGGCACGGAATTTGACCTGCCCATCCATTGGGTGACTATAGACAGGCGCTTGCGATTCCGGCGGGGAATCCAGCGGGGGAATAATGCACAGGCTCTCGTCGGCGGTGGCAGCAGTGGCCAGCAACATTCCCAACCAGGCCAGGTGCTTGAAGCCGATATTCAGAATCTCAATGCTCCGCGCTTGGGCGGCCGTTACAATGGCACAGATGGCTATGGCCTTCAATTACAATGCCGGGTCAAAGGTGTGGACCGCAGCCAGGAGATTTTGTGCCCGAAAGACTGGACCTATTGAGACTATGGCTGGGCCGGCAAACCGCAATTGCGGGGATCGATGCCCGGACCATCGAACCGGCAAGCCGAGACGCCAGTTTCAGGCGTTATTTCAGGGTGTGGTCTGGACAGAACAGCTATATCGTTATGGATGCACCGCCTGCACAGGAAGATTGCCGGCCGTTCGTACAGGTTGCCAAAATGCTGGCCGATGCCGGCGTCAATGTGCCTCGCATTTTTTGCACCGACCTGGATCAGGGCTTTCTGTTGCTCGGTGATCTCGGTTCGGAAACCTATCTGCAGAGGCTGCGTGGCGATGTTGATCCCGATGCGCTGTATCAGCCGGCGATTACAGCGCTGGTCTCCATGCAGTCCGTTTGCCACGCGGGGCTCGATCGTCTGCCGCCCTATGACCGGGCTCTGTTGATGCAGGAAATGGCGCTGTTCAAAGACTGGTTGCTCGCGGCCCACCTGGGTATCAGCCTGTCATCGCGGGCATCGGAAAAACTGCAGGAATGCTTCGACTTCCTTTGTGCCTCCGCGCTTTGCGAAGAGACGGTTTTCGTGCACCGGGACTTCCACTCGCGAAACCTGATGTGGTGCGAACAGCCACCGGGCGTGCTGGATTTTCAGGACGCCGTTCGCGGTCCGCCCACTTACGATCTGGTCTCGCTATTGAAAGACTGTTATCTGAGTTGGCCGCGCAAGCGGGTGTCGGGCTGGATCGCAGACTACCGGCGCCAGGCGGCCGAGCGAGGGATACCTTTGCCGCGATCGGCTGAATTTCTGCATCGCTTCGAATTGATGGGTGTGCAACGGCATCTGAAAGCCAGCGGTATTTTTGCCAGGCTCTGGCATCGTGATGGCAAGCCGTTCTACCTGGACGACATACCGCGTACGCTGAGTCACATCATCGAAGTGGAGTGCGGCGACCCGCAGCTCGTATTCCTGCAATCCTTGATTCGCGAGCGCATTCTGCCGGCGCTGGAGACGGCGGCCTCATGAAAGCGATGATTCTGGCCGCGGGTCGCGGCGAGCGGATGCGCCCGCTGAGCGACCGCACGCCAAAACCGCTGCTCGAAGTAGCCGGTCGTCCATTGATTCATTACCACCTGGAGGCGCTCGCAAGAGCGGGTGTCAATGATGTGGTAATCAACCTGTCCTGGCTGGGTGAGCAGATTCGCGATGCGCTGGCCGACGGTCACGATTGGAATCTGACTTTGCATTTTTCGGAGGAGGGGCATCCGCCGCTGGAGACCGGTGGCGGGATTTTCCGCGCTTTGCCCATGCTGGGCCCGGACCCGTTCCTGGTGGTCAATGGCGATGTGTGGAGCGACTTTCTATTCGATACCCTGGCGCTGGCGGACCGCGACCTGGCGCATCTGGTGCTGGTCGATAATCCTGCGCACCACCGGCAAGGCGATTTCGTGCTTGCCGAAACGCGGATCCGTGACGATGGCAGCCAGGGGCCGCGACTGACGTTTTCCGGCATCGGCGTGTATCGGCCGGAGTTGTTCGTGGGCTGCGACGGTGGTGCGTTTTCCCTGATCCCCGTATTAAAGGCGGCGATCGCCAGGGGCCTGGTATCCGGCTCGCATTATTCCGGCAAATGGCTGGATGCCGGGACGCCCGAGCGGTTGAGCGTGCTCGAGCAATTGATAGCTCAAAATTGAGCGCTGGCGAAGGTTCCATCCGCCTGCAGGTCGGCGTGGTATGAAGACCTGACCAACGGTCCGCTGGCGATGTGGCTAAAGCCCATCGCATAGCCGTCTTTTGCAAGTTCCTGGAACTCCTCCGGCGTCACATAGCGGCTGACCGGCAAATGATACCGGGTCGGCTGCAGGTATTGGCCGATCGTCAGCATCTCGCAATCGTGCGTGCGCAGGTCGCGCATCACATCACGTACCTCGTCCAGTTCTTCACCGAGACCGAGCATCAGTCCCGACTTGGTGGGTATCTCCGGATGCGCGGCCTTGAAGTCGCGGATCAGGTTGAGCGAATGCTGATAGTCGGAGCCCGGTCTGGCCTGCCGATACAGGCGCGGAACGGTTTCCAGGTTGTGATTGAAAACATCCGGCGGGCTGACGTGCATCAGTTTCAGCGCGACCTCCATACGGCCGCGGAAATCCGGGACCAGGATTTCGATCCGGATGCCCGGGCATTTTTTGCGGATCGCGCGGATGCAGTGAACGAAATGTTCGGCGCCGCCGTCGCGCAGATCGTCGCGATCCACCGAGGTGATGACCACGTAGCGCAGTTTCATGTCATGGACGGCTTGCGCCAGGTGCTCCGGTTCCTGCCGGTCCAGCGGCGCCGGCCGGCCGTGACCGACATTGCAAAACGGGCAGCGCCGTGTGCATACATCGCCCATGATCATGAATGTCGCCGTCCCGTTGCTAAAGCATTCGGCGAGATTGGGGCAACTGGCTTCCTCGCACACGGTGTGCAGGTTCTGGTTGCGCAGCATGGTCTTGATTTTTGCGACCGCATCCGAGGTCGGCGCCTTGACCCTGATCCATGACGGCTTGCGCAGCGGCGTCACCGTCATTTCGATTTTCACGGGGATGCGCGCCATTTTTTCCTGGGCGCTGAGTTTCTGCCCTGGCTCTAGCCGGGGGCGTCTTTCTGTGCTGGGCTGGTTCACGAGGCGTATTTTAGGTTTTTTAGCAAATAATGTTCAAGCTCAGCCGCAACTTTTTCGAGATCGGCGGGTCCGCCAAGGTCTTTCAGTTGAATCACTTCGAGGTCGGCAAAGCCACAGGGGTTGATGCGGCTGAAAGGCTCGAGATCCATGTCGATATTGAACGCCAGCCCGTGGTAACTGCAGCCGCGGCGAATCCGCAGCCCGAGGCTGGCGAGTTTACGGCCATCGACATAAACCCCCGGCGCGTCGGCCTTCGACTGTGCTTCGATGCCATAATCCGTGGCCAGGTCGATAACCGATTGTTCCAGCGCGCTGACCAGTTCGCGGACCCCGAGGCTCTGTCTGCGCAAATCGATCAGTGGGTAAACCACGAGTTGCCCCGGGCCGTGATAGGTGACCTGCCCGCCGCGATCGATGTTGATGACAGGAATATCGGCCGGCGCCAGCAGGTCTTCGCGGTTGCCGTTCAGACCCAGCGTGTAAACCGGCGGATGCTGCAGCAACCAGATTTCATCGGTCGTCTGCGCATCGCGACGATCGGTAAAGGTCTGCATGTCGCGCCAGGTGGGCTCGTACTCGACCAGCCCCAGCCGCTTGATAACGACATCGGCACGCTGGCTCATAATGCCATCAGGACTCGTTCGGTGGAGGTCAGTTCCAGATACAGCTCATCCAGCTGCTGCTTGCTTTGCGCCCTGATCACGATGGTGACCGAGACAAACCGCCCGTTGCTGCTTGACCGCGAACTGACCGCTCCCTCCGGCAGTACGCCGACATGGCGCTCGGCAATCTCCTTGACCAGGGCCTCAAAATCATCGGCATACTTTCCCATGACCTTGAGCGGAAAATCACAGGGAAACTCGAGTAACGTGTCAGCAGGTTTTTTTGGCAATTTGAAAAGCCCGATAAACTTTTTTCCACACCGGTCCCGGCAATCCGTCTCCGACCGCCCGGCCATCCAGCCGGGTAACCGGCAAAAGCTCGCGCAACGCGCTGCAGATCCAGACTTCGTCTGCCTGGTATAACTCAGCCTTGCTGAATCCCTGGCTGACTACCGTTATTCCCTGGTCGCGGGCAACATCGATGACCCGGTCGCGCGTTGTTCCGGGCAACAACACGGGTGCGTCCTCGGGTGTGCGCAAGGTGCCGCCGATCAACGCGAATACACTGCTGGACGAGCCCTCGGTAATCATCCCGTCTCTTTCGAGTATGGCTTCATCCGCATCCTCATCGGCCGCCTGTTGCCGGAGCAGCACATTGGCCAGCAACGATGTCGCCTTGATGTCGCATCGCTGCCAGCGAAAATCCTCGCAGATTGCTGCCGATAGCCCGGTTTCTATTGCCTTTTCCGATGGCGCCGGGAAGGCTTGCGTCATCGCGAAGACGGTTGCCTCGATAGCCGCCGGAATCAGGTGGTTTCTTTCCTTTGGCGCACCGCGGCTGACCTGGAGATAGATTGCCATATCGCCGCCGCCATTTTGTTCGATCAGCCGTGCAACCAGGCCGGCAAAATCGAAATCGCAGCGCATATGCACCGCGGACAGGCTGTTGGCCAGCCTTTGCAGATGGGAGTCGAGGGCGAACGGCTGGCCATCGTAAACCGGAATGACTTCATACACGCCGTCGCCAAACAGGAAACTTCGGTCGAGCACCGAAACCTTCGCTTCGGCCAGCGGCAGCATTTCGCCGTCAAGAAAACACAACCGATGTCGATCGCTCATAGGCTGCGTTCCCAATCAGTAGAACCAAAGCTTGATTTCATCAATTGTCCGGTCGAAAAAACCGCCCAGAGGGATATTGACCAGCGGGTACAGGGGTTGTTGCGCGATCAGCTGCTCGTCCAGCGTGACCCGTATTTCGCCGATTGCCTGTTCGGTGCTAAGCGGAGCCAGAATTTGCGGCGGCAGGTCAATCTCCGCTCGCAGGTCGTCATAGCGGCCTCTCGGGATAGTGATGAAAAGTCCCTGCTTTACCCCGAGGCCGGCGGTTTCCCGGGTTCCCTTCCAAACCCTGATATCGTTGACGCTCTGCCCGGCGACATACAATTCATGAGTTTCGAAAAAGCGAAAGCCATAGTTGATCATCGCCTGGCTGGCATCGCTGCGCGCCCTTGAACTGGTTGTGCCCATGACCACCGATATCAGTCGCATCGTGCCGCGGCTTGCCGACGTTACCAGGCAATAGCCGGCCGATTCGGTATGCCCGGTCTTGATTCCGTCGACCGTCGCATCCTGCCACAGCAGGGCATTCCTGTTGCGCTGGGTAATTCCGTTGTAGGTGTACTCTTTTTGCGAATACCAACGGTAGTAATCCGGAAACCGCGCGATCAGCGCCCGGGCCAGTATCGCGATGTCGCGTGGCGAAGTGTAATGGTCCTTCGCCGGCAGGCCGGTGCTGTTCCGGAAGCTGGAATTGACCATGCCGAGTTGTACCGCGTACTGGTTCATCATTTCGGTAAAAGATTCTTCGCTACCGGCAACGAATTCGGCAAGCGCCACACTCGCGTCGTTCCCCGACTGAACGATCATCCCCTGCAACAGTTCCTCGACGGAAACCTGGCTGTTTACCTCGATAAACATCCGCGAGCCAGGTGTGCGCCAGGCTTTCTCGCTGACCTGTACCTTGTCGGCAAGGGAAATATTGCCATTCGCCAGTTCATTGAAAACCGTAAACGCGGTCATCATTTTGGTAATGCTGGCTGGCTCGATATGCTGGTTCGGATTTTTTTCACCGAGCACGAACCCGGTATGCGCTTCCATCAATATCCACGCAGTCGCGTTGATCGCCGGCGGCGCGGGGATCGGCGTGTTTTGCGCTGCGACCGGCAATGCGATCAGCGTCAACAGAACGAATGACAGGAGTCCTTGCGATTTGCTGTTCATGGGTTCTTCCGGGAAACAGTGTATGTCTGGTGAAAAAACGAATTGTAATTCGGCTGCGGCAGAGTTGACAGCTTTGCAGGCGAGCCGTACAAAAAAACCGCCGGCCTATTCGCTCGCAAGATAGGCATCGCTGACGCCGAGCTTGCCGACCCGCGCAACAGTGGCATCAAATTCCTCCACACTTGCGACCGGGCCTATGCGGACGCGGAAAATCCGCTCGCCGTCGACGCGATCCTTGCGGATGACCACATTCTTCAGGCCTGCTTTGCGCAGCATGGATCGCAGGCGGGACGCGTTGCCGCGGTCGGCAAACGCACCAACCTGTACAAAAAGTGCGCCGGCGACCATTGGCAGCCGGCCGCCGCGTTGTTTCCGGCCACTGGATCTTGGGGTAACGACCTCGACTTCGACAAAACTTGTGCCGTTTCTGATCATATCCAGCTCCACGGCGGCGCCGTAGGAAAGGTCGATCAGGCGGTTGGCTACAAAGGGTCCGCGATCGTTGATCCGAACGATAATGTTGCGGCCGTTTTCCAGGTTTGTCACCCGCGCGTATGCAGGCAGCGGCAGCGTTTTGTGCGCGGCGCTTGCCGCGTACATATCGTATCGCTCGCCGGTCGCGGTCAGGCGGCCATGGAATTTTTTTCCATACCAGGACGCCACGCCCCTTTCCCGGTAACCGATTGCATCATTCAGCACATAATAGCGTTTCCCACGAACTTCATAGAATGCCGGGTTGCCGCTGGCGCTTCTGGGCTCCGCTTTTGGAATGACTTCCCGCATCTGCCCCGGCGCCGCTGGTGTGGACGGCGCGCTGTCTTTGCGCGCCGCACAGGCAGAAAGGGCCGGCAAAATAGCGGCAATCAACAATATTTTCGTTACCCTATTCAGCGTCTGTCTGCCGGCGTTTTTTGATTTCACTGGCAAGCTCGAATACGGCCATCGCATACATGCGGCTGCGGTTGTAACGGGTAAGCGCATGGAAGTTGGCAAACCCGACCCAGAAAACCGGCCCATCTTCGCTTTCCAGCTGGATCAGCACGGCCGGCGTATCGTCATCCATCTGCCCGCTGTCGAATTGCACGCCTTGTGCGCGGAGCTGACCCACGCTGGTGTCCAGGCCAAGCGCATTGCCAGGCGCCGTGGCCGCCATTGCTGCCGGGACTTGCGCCGGCACCGCAACGGTGGCCTCACTTTTCCAGCCGTGATGTACCAGGTAATGGCCGACACTGGCGGTGACATCGGCGATGTTCTCCCAGATGTCTTTCTTGCCGTCGCCATCGCCATCCTCGGCATAGGCCAGGTAACTGCTGGGCATGAACTGCGGCATGCCCATGGCGCCTGCATAGGACCCGACAGGTGCGAGCGGGTCTAATCCTTGTGCGCGGGCCAGCTCGAAGAATTTGGCCAGTTCCCGGCGAAAAAATTGTTGCCGCGGCGGGTAATCGAAGGCCAGCGTACTGAGCGCGTCTATAATTCTGTTCTTGCCCGGGCGGTCGCCATAATAGGTTTCCACACCGATGATGGCTGCGATTATTTTTGCGTCAACGCCGGAGGTATCCGCTGCGGACAGGATGGCCGCCAGGTTGTCTTGGTAAAATTCCTTGCCGCGCCTGATGCGTTCATCGGTCAGGAATATCTGCCGGTACTCGTGCCACGGCTTCACTTTTTCCGCCGGCCGGCTTATCAGTTCGATGATTCCTGGTTTGGATTCCGCCTGGCTGAGCCAACCCGCCATTTGCGCGTTATCAAACCCATGATCACGCTGCATTTCCTGAATAAATGCGCGTATGTCTGCTCTTTCGATATCGATCGCACCGGCCGGGACAACCAGCGTCAGCAAGAAAATAAAAAGGAAAAAACGAAAACCGGTTTGGTCGGGTATGGTGAGCGTTAGTGGCAATGGTCGGGTCACGTTGGCAGCAGTTTTCGATGTGACTGGAAAGACATCAGCATACCGAAACCCACCATAAGGGTCACCATCGAGGTACCGCCATAACTAACCAGGGGCAGAGGGATCCCGACGACGGGTAACAGCCCTGTGACCATTCCGGCATTGACGAAAACATAAATAAAGAAGGTCAGGCTGATTGACCCGGCGAGCAGGCGGCTGTAGGTGTCCTGCCCGTGTACGGCGATATACAGGCCTCGGCTGACCACAAAAAGATAAGCGACAAGCATCAACAACAGCCCGAGCAGACCGAATTCCTCGCCGAGTACGGCGAAAATGAAATCCGTCGATCGTTCGGGCAGAAACTCCAGGTGGGCCTGGGATCCGTTTAGCCAGCCTTTGCCAAATACGCCGCCTGACCCGATCGCGATTTTCGACTGGATAATGTGATACCCGGAACCGAGCGGGTCGGTTTCCGGGTTGAGAAAGGTCAGTACGCGTTGCTTCTGATAATCGCGCATGAAATGCCAAAGTAGCGGCAGCGCGCCCATCGCGAGTCCGCCGGCCAGCAGAATGAAGCGGCCCGACAAACCGGCAAGCAGGATCAGCAGGATGCCCGACGCACAGATCAGTAATGCGGTGCCAAGGTCGGGTTGCGTGGCGATCAGGATCGTCGGCAGCATAATGATCACCAGCAGCTTTAACAGGTCCTTGGCGTCAGGGGGCAGGCGCCGGCTATGCAGGACCCACGCGGCCATCATTGGAACCGCGAGCTTCATGATTTCCGCCGGCTGAAAGCGGATCAGGCCGAGATCGAGCCAGCGCTGTGCGCCTTTACCACTGGCGCCCGTTACCAGCACCAGTATCAGCATTACCATACCGGCCAGGTACAACCATGGAGACCACATACGCAGGTATTTTGGCGGTATTTGGGCCACCATCAGCAAGGCGGCGAGGGCAACGCCGATCCTGAGCAGTTGGCGTAAAACCAGATCGACCTGCTGACCGCCCGCGCTGTACAGCACGAACAGACCGGCGCCGGCCAGCAGCAGCAAGCCGATCAGCAGCGGGCCATCGATACATAGCTTGCGCAGGAGGCGCCCCGCGAAACTCAGCGCGCGGTTGGGTCGGAACTGTTCGGCATCCAGAAAAATCACCGGTTTTGCCCCCGGTACCAGGCGTCGAGGACCTGCCGGACCACCGGCCCGGCGGCTTTGCCGCCGCTGCCGCCGTTTTCGACCAGGACGGAAATGGCTATCTGCGGGTTCTCCAGCGGAGCGAAGGCCACGAACAGCGCATGATCGCGCAGGCGTTCGTCGATTTCCTCCTCGTTGTACTCTTCTTCCTGGCCGACGCTGAATACCTGTGCGGAACCGGTTTTGCCAGCCATTTTGTATGCAGCGCCCAGCGACGTTGACCAGCCGGTGCCGCGCGGCGTGTTCATCACGGCGTCCATGGCCCGGTGAATATCGTCCCAGTGACGGTCGTCTGCCAGTTCGACCGCCGGCAATTCTTGCGGCGGAATCTCGGTAGTCTCACCGCTCAGTGGATTGCGAAGAGCGGTAACCAGCCTCGGTCTGAACCGTTTACCCCGGGTCGCCATGGTCGCCGTGAAGTGGGCCAGTTGCAGCGGTGTGGCCAGCATATATCCCTGGCCAATACCGGTAATTACCGTCTCGCCGGGAAACCAGATTTGGTCGGAGCGCCTGGAAAAGGCGCCTCGCTTCCAGTCCCGCGAAGGTAACAAGCCGCTTTTCTCGTTTGGCAGATCCAGCTTGGTGGGCTCACCAAAACCGAAATCCGCCAACATCGCGTGGATGCGGTCGATTCCCAGATCCATCGCCAGCAGATAGAAAAAAACATCGCAGGATTCGACAATTGCATCGTTTAAATTGGTCTCGCCATGACCTTCTTTTTTCCAGTCACGGTAACGATGCTCGTTGCCGGGGATGGAGTAATAACCCTCGCAAAGAATGTTATGTCCGGCGGTGAACGCGCGGTACTCGAGGCCAGCCAATGCGATGAAGGGCTTTACCGTCGATCCGGGCGGGTAGGTACCGCTGAGCGCGCGATTGAACAGCGGTTTATCGATGTCGTTGCGCAGGGCCAGGTATTCTTCATTGCTCATGCCTCCGGCGCTGAAGCGGTTTGGATCGAAACTGGGTTGGCTGACCAGCGCGAGTACGTCGCCGTTGTTGACGTCGATGACGACCACGGTACCGCGCCGGCCCGCAAGTGCGGTTTCGGCGACGGTCTGCAGGCGGCTGTCCAGGCTGAGAATCAGGTCGCTGCCCGGCACAGGTTCCTTGCGATTGCGTAACAGTTCCTCACGGGCTCCGCCTTTGGCATCCATCTCGCGGCCTTGCGCGTTGACCAGCAACTGCCGGTTGCCCGGTTCGCCGTGCAACTGGTTTTCGTACTGGCGCTCGATACCGTTTTTTCCGATGTGGCTGGTTGCTGCATAACGGCTCGCATCCACCCGTTGCATATCAGGTTCCGACAAGGCGCCGACGTAGCCCAGCACATGCGCGGCGCTGGACCCCAGCGGATAACTTCTGACCAGCGCGGCCTGAAT
Organism: Pseudomonadota bacterium; assembly: GCA_022572885.1. Classification (NCBI taxonomy): domain Bacteria; kingdom Pseudomonadati; phylum Pseudomonadota; species Pseudomonadota bacterium. The sequence goes on from JACZVC010000015.1 coordinate 60,398, forward strand.
ATCGACGCCCGGTAGTTCATGCCGGCGAACCGAAAGCCTTGCCAGTTCCTCGTCGTTCAGTCGGTAGCGCAATGGCACAGCTTCAAAACTCCTTTTGCCGCGTTTGCGCTGAAAAAAGCGTTGTCTTTGCTCCTCATCGATCAACTTCAGGTCGCTCAGCCGGTCCAGGGTTCCATCGAGATCAGATACCTGCTCAGGTATCAGCACCATCTGGTAGACGGGCAGGTTTTCCGCCATGACGATGCCGTTGCGGTCGAAGATGATGCCGCGGGTCGGTGCCAGCGGCTGAATCCGGATTCGGTTGCCATGAGACAAGTCGGCGTAGCGTTGATATTCGACGACTTGCAGGTTGATCAAACGGCTGGTCAGCAGGCCGGTCAACAGGAGCAGGCCGGTGAACGCCCACACGATCCGGTTATTGAACAACCGTTGCTCGGCCCAGGTGTCTTTTAGCGGTTCGTGACGCAGCATGGCTTATGCCCGGCGGGTGAGGACCAGCGCCCACTTCAGCAGGGCGACCAGGGGAAGCCACAAGGCGGCGCTGGACAGGACCGGCAGCCATCTTGCCATCCCCCTGGTGCTGTATCCGGCGACGCCGTCGACCCAGAAAAGCAGGAATTCGTAAACCAGGACCAGCAGCAGAATTGCCAGTGCCTGCTGCCCCTTCGGAAACACGCGAATTCGCAAATGAAGTTTGAGGTTGATGAACGCGATAAACATCAGGGCCAGCGCGTGCTGACCGAGTAGAGTGCCGGTCAAGGTGTCCATGGCGATCCCGACCAACCATGCGCCAAGCAGGCCAAAACGTTCAGGTCGGTGCAGAGTCCAGTATAGAACCAGCATGGCCAGCCAGGCCGGGCGCCAGGCGTTGATGGCATCGGGTAGTGGCACGATCGTCAGGATCAGTCCGCCGATCAGGCTGGCAAAAATAAAACCATCGAATCTGTAGACAGCTTTCATTGGTCCTGCACGTCGCCTGGCCAGATCAGTAAAAGTTCGCGAACCTTGTCCAGCTCTGCCGCCGGCGCCGCCTCGACATGGGCAAACGACCGGCTCGGATCGATCTCTATCTTGTTGACTTCCGCAACCGGATAACCCGCTGGAAACACGCCGCCCAGTCCCGATGTTACCAACAGGTCGCCGAGCCTGATGTCGGCGTTGTTAGGCAGGAAGGGCAGGTTCAGGATTTGCGCATCACCGGTTCCGACCGCAATGGTTCTCAGGCCGTTGCGATTGACTTCCACCGGCACCGCATGTTCGGGGTCGCTGATCAGCAGTACCTGTGAACTCAGCGGGCCAAAGTCGCTGATCTGGCCGACGATTCCGAATGCATCGACCAGTGCCTGCCCCCGATAAGTGCCAGCGATGCTTCCTTTGTTGATGGTTAGCAGGCGGCGGTAGGGATTCAAATCGATGGCCATGATTTCCGCAACCATGGTGCGATCCGCCATTAAGGCGGCGGTATCCATCAGCGCCCGCAGCCTGGCGTTTTCTGCTTCGATAGCGATCATTTTTTGAATGCTGGCATCGCTGCGCAGTTGTCGGCGTCGCAGGTCCTGGTTTTCCGCCAGCAGCTGGCGCCTGCTGGCCAGGCTGGTGGACATCCAGTCGGCGAGCGCAAACGGCAGATCGACCGCCGCCTGGATCGGGTATACAACGATACTGAGTTTCGAATGGATGGACTGGAGATAGTCCTCACGGCTGTCGAGGACCATCAGCAGTATGGAGCAGGCCAGCAGCAGAAAAAGCCGCATACCCAGTGCCGGGCCGCGACCGGGCAATACATCTGTCGGCTTCAATCCTGCCAAGGCCGTGTGCTCACCTCATCACCCGGCCAGTAGCCGGATCTATTCCAGGCCAAGGGCTCCCGGGCCATGTTCGTCAACCATGTCCAGTATGATTCCACCGCCTCTGGCAACACAAGTCATCGGATCGTCGGCGATGACGACCGGCAGGCCGGTTTCCTCGGTCAGCAGCTTGTCGATTTCACGCAGCAACGAGCCACCGCCGGTCAGTACAATGCCACGCTCGGCAACATCAGAGCCCAGTTCAGGCGGGGTCTGTTCGAGTGCCGCCTTGACCGCCCCGACTATGCCTTGCAGCGGTTCCTGAAGGGCTTCCAGTATTTCATTGCTGTTCAGGTTGAAACTGCGTGGCACGCCTTCGGACAGGTTGCGTCCCTTGACCGAAATTTCGTTGACTTCCTGGCCAGGGTAGGCCGATCCGACCTCGTGCTTGATGCGCTCCGCCGTGGCCTCACCGATCAAAATACCGTAGTTGCGGCGGACGTAGGCAATGATGGCGTCGTCGAAGCGGTCGCCACCGATCCTGACCGATGCGGCGTAGACGATACCGCCCAGCGAGATAACCGCGACCTCGGAGGTGCCGCCGCCAACATCGAGCACCATGGAGCCGCGCGCTTCCTGCACCGGCAGACCGGCGCCGATGGCCGCGGCCATGGGTTCCTCCATCAGGTAAACCTTGCGGGCGCCGGCGCCCTCGACGGATTCGCGGATGGCACGGCGTTCGACCTGGGTCGAACCATAGGGGACACAGATCAGGACCCGCGGACTGGGACGAAAAAAGGCGCCGTCGTGTACTTTCTTGATAAAGTACTGGAGCATTTTTTCGGTTATCGTGAAATCTGCAATAACGCCGTCTTTCAGCGGCCGGATGGCCGTAATATTGCTAGGCGTCCTGCCGATCATGTTCTTGGCTTCCTGGCCGACCGCCTGCAGGACTTTCCCACCCCGACCGGGTTCTTCGCGGATGGCCACCACCGACGGCTCGTTCAGAACGATGCCGCGGCCACGGACATAAATCAGAGTGTTTGCGGTGCCCAGGTCGATGGACAAATCGTTGGAGAAAAATCCCCGTAAATTCTTAAACATTCGAATCAAAAATCCGCGCTGAACAGTGGCTTGAAAACGACGCGCTACTCTAGCAACGGGTGGCACATTGAGCAAGCACAGGTGTATGATTATCCGCTTGTTCCGGGCCTTTGCAGGACTTTCCTGTCGCTATTGGGAGACAAGCGCATGTCACTGAGTCGCAACGAGATGAATAACATCGCCCATCTTGCTCGCCTGGAAATTGCAGAGGAAGAAGTGGCTGCGTTTGCAGACGATTTGTCGCGCATTATCGATTTTGTCGAGCAACTGAGTCAGGCCAGCACAGACGATGTGCTGCCGATGGCCCACCCGCTGGATATGGCGCAAAGACTCAGGGCGGACGAGGTGACCGAAACGGACCAGCACCAGAAGTTTCAACAAAATGCAGCCAGCGTGGAAGAGGACCTGTACCTGGTACCGAAGGTGCTCGAATAGGCTCCTGAACCTCACTTTCCGCAAGGCACGCGCAGGCGGCGGTTGCCAGTCCCCGATATTGAATTGTTAGCTTTTTGGTGAATCATGCACGACAAAACCATCTCCCAGCTCTCCAGCTCATTGCAGTCTGGCGACTTCAGCAGCGTAGAGTTGACCACGCATTTGCTCGACCGGGTCGAAAGACTGGGTCCGCAACTGAACGCTTTTGTCACGGTGACCGGCGAGTTGGCGCTCGAACAAGCCCGTCAAGCCGATCAAACGCGTGCCGCCGGCGATGCGGGTCCGCTGAATGGCATTCCCATTGTGCACAAGGACCTTTTCTGTACCGACGGCGTACTGACAACCTGCGGGTCCCGGATCCTGGACAATTTTGTTTCACCCTATGACGCCACGGTGGTGGGAAAACTGAAAGAGGCCGGCGCGGTGATGCTGGCAAAAACCAACATGGACGAATTCGCGATGGGTTCGTCGAACGAAAACAGTTGCTTTGGCCCGGTAAAAAACCCATGGGACGATACCCGCGTTCCAGGCGGCTCGTCCGGCGGCTCCGCAGCCGCGGTCGCGGCACGCCTGCTGCCTGGCGCTACTGGCACGGATACCGGCGGTTCGATACGCCAGCCGGCTGCGCTGACGGGCATCACGGGGCTCAAACCAACCTATGGCCGCGTTTCCCGCTATGGCATGGTGGCATTTGCCTCGAGTCTCGATCAGGCCGGCACGCTGACCCGCAGTGCCGAGGATGCCGCGATAATGCTCGGGACGATGGCAGGTTTCGATCCCAGGGATTCGACCAGCGCCGAAAAAGATGTGCCCGATTACCGGGCGACGCTGGACGATAAGCTTGACGGCCTGCGTATCGGCGTACCCACGGAGTTTTTCGATGATGGACTGATGCCGGCGAACAAGACCGCCGTCGAAGAAGCGATCCGCGAGCTGGAGAAGCTCGGCGCGAAAATCAGTGAAATCCATCTGCCAAACCTGGGGTTGTCGGTGCCCACTTATTATGTGGTGGCGCCAGCCGAGTGCTCATCGAACCTGTCCCGTTTTGACGGTGTTCGATTCGGCCATCGGGCGGAGAAATATGATGACCTGACGGATATGTACAAGAAAACCCGGGGTCAGGGATTTGGCGCCGAGGTCAAGCGTCGCATCATGATCGGCACCTATGTATTGTCGGCGGGATACTATGACGCCTATTACCTGCAGGCGCAGAAAGTTCGTCAACTGATCGCGGCCGACTATGCAGAAGCGTTCAAATCGGTGGATATAATCGCGGGCCCGACTACGCCGACGCCGGCTTTTAAACTCGGCTCCAAGACCCACGACCCGATCACCATGTACCTGAACGATATTTACACGATTGGCGCCAATCTGGCGGGCCTGCCAGGCATGTCCGTACCCTGCGGGTTCGTCGATGGCCTGCCGGTGGGCTTGCAGATTGTCGGGCCCCACTTTTGCGAAGCACGCCTGTTGAATGTGGCGCACCGGTATCAGCAGGTCACGGACTGGCACACCCGCGCACCGGAAATGACAGTCGGGGGTACCGCGACGGCATGACTATCGAATGGGAAGTCGTAATCGGGCTGGAAATACACGCTCAGCTCGCCACCCGGAGCAAGATTTTTTCGAGCAGTTCGACAGCTTACGGTGCGCAGCCCAACAGCCAGGCGAACCTGGTCGATCTCGGTTATCCCGGCGTCCTGCCGGTGCTCAATGGGGAAGTAGTGAAGATGGCCGTGAAATTCGGCTTGGCGGTGAATTGCGAGATCGCGCGGCGCTCGGTATTCGCACGCAAAAACTATTTTTACCCGGATCTTCCTAAAGGCTATCAGATCAGCCAGTTTGAATTGCCGATCGTTGGTCGTGGCGAGATCTATATCACCCTCGACGATGGCAGCCGCAAACGGGTCGGGATCACCCGCGCCCACCTGGAAGAGGACGCCGGTAAATCCTTGCACGAAGAATTCCAGGGCATGAGCGGTATCGATCTTAACCGCGCGGGGACGCCGCTGCTGGAAATCGTATCCGAACCGGACATGCGCTCGGCCGCAGAAGCGGTCGCCTATATGAAAGGGATGCATACGCTGGTTCGCTACCTGGAAATCTGTGACGGCAATATGCAGGAAGGCTCCTTCCGTTGTGATGCCAATGTCTCGGTGCGGCCAAAAGGCCAGGAGAAATATGGTACGCGCACCGAGCTGAAGAATCTCAACTCATTCCGTTTCGTGGAAAAGGCGATCAATCTGGAGGTAGAGCGCCAGATCGATGTACTCGAATCTGGCGGCAAGGTGGTGCAGGAAACCCGTCTCTACGATTCCGCAAAAAACGAAACGCGGACCATGCGGCTCAAGGAAGAAGCCAACGATTATCGTTATTTTCCCGACCCCGATTTACTGCCCCTGCTGATCAGCGAGGAGGAGATCGAGGCCGTGCGCAGCACGCTGCCGGAATTGCCGGACGAAAAACGCGAACGCTTCGGCAGCGAATACAAACTGAGCGACTACGATGCGCGCGTGCTGACGACCAGCCGCGAGATGGCCGCTTATTTCGAGGCGGTTGTCGAGGCGAGCGGCGGCGAACCCAAACTGGCTGCAAATTGGGTTGCCGGCGAGCTATCCGCCGGCCTGAATCGAAGCGGCATGGAAATCGGCGATAGCAAGGTCTCCGCGACCGCACTGGCCGGCCTTCTCAAGCGGATTGCAGACCACACGATCTCGGGCAAGATCGCCAAGGAAGTGTTCGAAGCGATGTGGGATGGCGAGGGCGATGCTGACGATATCATCGAAAAACGGGGGCTCAGGCAAATTACCGACAGCTCGGCGATCGAAAAAATTATCGATGAAGTGATCGCGGCAAACCCGGGGCAGCTCGAGCAGTATCGGGGCGGTAAGGACAAGTTGTTCGGGTTTTTTGTCGGCCAGGTTATGAAAGCGACTCAGGGCAAGGCCAACCCGGGCCAGGTAAACCAGTTGCTCAAGAAGAAGCTGGCCTGAACATTGGACGAGTTATCGCGCGACAGTCTGCACCGGTTTTTGTTTGAGGGCTGCCCGGTCCGCGGGAAACTCGTGCATCTCGATCAGTCCTGGCGCGCGATTCTGGAACGTTACGATTATCCGCAGCCCGTTCAACGAATCCTCGGCGAAACCATGGCCGCAACCGTGCTGCTCGCTTCTACTGTCAAGTTTGAGGGCCAGATAACCGTGCAGATCCAGGGCGACGGCCCGCTGACCATGGTCGTGATCCAGTGCAGCAACAAGTTGGTGCTCAGGGGGCTGGCCCGGTGGCAGGGCGAATTCGACGATGCCTCCTTCGAGCAGTTGATGAGCAATGGGAAAATGATCATCTCGATCGAGAATGATGCCGACAACCAGCGTTACCAGGGCGTCGTTCCGGTAACCGGGGCTACCGTTGCAGAAAGCCTGCGCGTGTATTTCGATCGCTCGGAGCAGTTGCCGACCCGGTTGTGGCTGGCCAGCGGCGACGAAGCGGTTGCCGGAATGCTGTTGCAGCGCATGCCGGAACACGGCGTAGCGCCCGCTGAAGATTTCTGGGATCGCGTTTGCCTGCTGGCATCGACGATCAAAACCGAGGAGCTGCTCGAACTGCCCGAACGGCAACTACTCAATCGTTTGTTCAACGAAGACGATCTGCGTCTTTTCGATCGTCTGCCGGTTTCGTTTCGCTGCAGTTGCAACCGCGAGCGAGTCGAAAACATGTTGAGAAGCCTCGGCGCGGATGAGATTCGCGACATGGTTGAAGAGCGCGGCATCGTCAGCGTGCATTGTGAATTTTGCAATAAAGGTTACCAGTTCGACCGCATCGATTCTGCCGGGCTGTTCCTGGCGGATCCGCCGGCGGGCGAGCAAAGCGTGCACTAGTAGCGATCATCAGCTGCGTTCAGCCGTAGCCGGTATCGCGCAGCGCGGCGAAGCGGCCGCAAAACTCCGCGGCCACGGCAGCGTCTGAAAACAGCGTGATTTCCAGGTCGATCCGGGCGCGATTCCTTGTTGCCAGGCTCCTGTTAAAACGCTCTTTTTTTTTGTCGTCCGGCCAGCGGCAGCGGGCTCGCAGCTGACCGTTTACCGGTAGCAGAAACTTCATCTGACTACGCTGGATTACGACGTGGGTTGCGGTCTCTCCGGCCATCAGCTTTGCGATCCCCCATCCGGTCAGCGTTGCCAGCGCCAGCAGGCTGCCGCCGAAGGCAGTCGCCATGTGGTTACGGTTTGGCGCGAGCGGCGCGCAGACAATCAATTCCTGGTCATCCAGTTTTTCGATACGCGCGCCCATGGCCGCAACCAGCGGGATTCCTTCACGCCACCATTGTTCCATACGCCTGGTTTGGTGCGAAAAGTTTGCCGGTCGGCTCGCGATGTCATTATTCATGGGGCCGGAGTCTGCCACAGGGCTGTCGAGCAGGCTAACAATGGCGGGCTTGTCTTCGCGGCATCAGCGGCATATACTTAGTATAATAACATAAAGATATCTTTATATTAATTCAGAAGTAACGCGAAGCACACGGTCAATCCGCATGAGTACTTTTCTGACCAGCCCGGCATTGCTTGCCGGACTAAAAGCTGCTGCCGAGCCAACCCGGCTGCGGTTGCTGAGGATTTGCGCCCAGGGTGAGCTGACCGTCGGTGAAATCACCCGCGTGATTGCACAAAGCCAGCCGCGGGTTTCCCGGCACCTGAAAATACTCTGCGATGCCGGTCTGCTGGTGCGTTTTCGTGAACGCCACTGGGTTTTTTATCGGGTGCCGCTGAGCGGATCCGAAGCCGAACTGGTGGGCAACATCCTGCAAAACCTGGCAATAGAAGACAGCGCCTTCCTGGTTGACCAGCAACGCCTGGAAGATGTGCTCGCCGAGCGCGCCAGGTTAGCCAGCGGCTATACGGCGCAACTGGGCCAGCCAGCGGTGAACGACGAACAGCTCTCAGCCGCGGTCAGAAAACTCCTGGGCTCGAGGCCGGTCGGTGATCTGCTCGACATCGGCACGGGAACAGGGCGCCTGCTGAGATTTCTCGGCGAGTCGGCAAAGCAGGCTGTCGGCGTCGATATTTCCAGCAAGATGTTGCTGATCGCCAGGAGCAATTTGCACTCGGCCGGTCTCAGTCAATGCATGGTCCGGCACGCCAACATGTACCAGATGCCATTTACCAATTGTTCGTTCGACACGATTACCATCGACGATGTGCTCAACGAAGCCGAGGATCCCGCGGCAGCGGTCGCCGAAGCCACCCGAATTCTTCGCGCGACCGGATGCCTGTTGTTGATCGAAAAAATGCCGTCCGCCAATGGCGTTGGCGATCTGGAAAACACCGGTCCCGGGCGCTGGTTACGGGACGCCGGCCTTGCCTGCAGCGCGACCGTGCTGGTGCCGGAAAAACGCCCGGCCATCGTGTTGTGCCTCGGGCAGAAAAAAGACGCGGCGAAGAGGGCGGCATGAGTGTCACGGATTTGAAAAACCGCCTGGCCGAACAGTCGGCCCAGATTTCCAGCGTGAATGTATCGTTCGAGTTTTTTCCGCCGAATACGCCGGCAATGGATTCCATACTTTGGGACTCGATCGAAAACCTGGCCCCGTTGAATCCCGGTTTTGTGTCCGTGACTTACGGGGCGGACGGCTCCACCAGGGATCGCACTCACCGTGTCGTGCGGCGGATTCTGACCGAGACCAAGCTGGTGGTTGTCCCCCATCTCACCTGCATCGACGCGAGCCGCGAGGAAATACGGGAGATTGCGCAAGACTATTACGAGTTGGGGATAAGGCATATAGTCGCGCTGCGCGGAGACCCGCCGGCAGGCTGCACGGAATACCGGCCGAGGAAAGATGGCTACGCCTATGCTTCCGACCTGGTCACTGGTCTGCGCGAAATGGCTGATTTTGAAATCTCTGTCGCGGCTTATCCGGAAGTGCACCCGGAGGCGCCGAGTCAGCGTTTCGACCTGGACAACCTCAAGCGCAAGATCGATGCAGGGGCTACGCGGGCGATCACCCAGTTCTTTTTTTATAACGATGCCTTTTTGCGTTTTCGTGATTTGTGCGTGGACAATGGCATCGATGTCCCGATCGTGCCCGGCATCTTGCCGATCACCCGCTTTCCGCGACTGGTTCAATTTGCAAAAGCCTGCGGCGCGGCGATTCCGCCGCAGATCAGTCAGCAGTTTGAAGGACTGGAAAATGACCCGGATACTCACCAGCTGGTGGCGGCCAGTGTTGCGATCGACCAGGTGCGCCGCCTGCAGGAACACGGGGTAGAGAATTTTCATTTTTATACGCTAAACCGTTCTCGGTTGACCTACGCCATTTGCCACATTCTCGGCATCAGGCCGCAACAGGGGATTGCGCATGCATCCGCTTGAAGAAGCGTTGCGCCAAAGAATCCTGTTGCTCGATGGTGCGATGGGCACGATGATCCAGAACTACGGTCTGACCGAGGCTGACTTCCGCGGGCGGGAGTTCAAAGGCCACGACAAACCGCTGACCGGCAACAACGACCTGTTGAGCCTGACCCGGCCGCATGTCATCCGGGAAATCCATCAGGCTTACCTCGAGGCCGGCGCGGATATCATCGAGACGAATACCTTCAACGCCAGTTTCCCGGCGCAGTCGGACTATGGCCTCGAACATCGAGTTGCCGATCTCAACCTGGCCGCGGCGAGCATCGCCCGGCAGGCGGCCGATGAAGTCACCCGGCTAAGTGGCCGCCAAAGATTTGTCGCCGGCGTCCTTGGCCCAAGCAATCGCACCGCGTCGATGTCGCCGGATGTCAATGACCCGAGCCTGCGCAATATCACCTTCGAACAGCTTGCCGATACCTATGCTATAGCGGCGCATGCGTTACTCGAAGGTGGCGTCGATTGCCTGATGTTGGAAACGATTTTCGATACCTTGAACGCCAAGGCGGCGATTTTTGCGATCGAGACGGTTTTCGGAGAGCGCGGCCTGCGGGTGCCGGTTTTTATATCCGGGACCATCACCGATGGTTCCGGTCGCACCCTGTCCGGCCAGACTACCACCGCTTTCTGGCATTCGATCCGGCATGCCCGGCCGCTGCTGGTCGGACTCAATTGCGCGCTCGGCGCCAAGGAGCTGAGGCCATGGTTGAGAGAGCTCTCTGCATGCGCCGATACTTTTGTCAGTGCGCATCCGAATGCCGGTTTACCCAATGAGTTCGGCGAATACGAACAGACGCCCGAAGAGATCGCCGGCTTGCTTGGAGAGTTTGCCCGCGAGGGCCTGATCAACATGGTCGGGGGTTGTTGCGGAACCACGCCGGACCACATACGCCGGATCGCCGAGGCGATTGAGGGCGTACCGCCGCGCGCGGTGCCGGATATTGAATCCGCATGCCGCCTCGCCGGCCTGGAACCGCTATCGATCAACAGCGACAGCCTGTTTGCCAACATCGGCGAGCGTACCAACGTAACCGGATCTGCGGTTTTCAGGCGGCTGATCGAAGCGGACGATTATGCCGGCGCGATCGAGGTCGCGCGTCAGCAGGTGGAAAACGGCGCGCAGATGATCGACATCAACATGGATGAAGGCATGCTCGATTCTGCAGCGGCGATGCAGCGTTTTCTCCGCCTGCTTGCCGGCGAACCGGATGTGTCGCGGGTGCCCGTGGTGATCGATTCCTC